>CAZRHX010000001.1:0-24258 GCA_964599855.1 uncultured Tissierella sp.
AAAACAAAAACATAGAAAAAAGATATAGGCTAGAGAGTGAAAATGACTATAATGCCTATATCTTTTCTGTTTTATTTAATAAAATTATAGTTTCTTATTTTAAATTTTTAGCAAGTAATGCAGCTCCTATAGAACCAGCATATCTTGCAAGGGGATTTGTACTTATATCTTTTTCTATTTTTTCAGAAAGAAGTTTTCTAAAATCTTCCACTTCACAAAGCCCTCCTGTTAAGTAGACCCTGTCTTCTACACCATGTTTAAATAGCATGGAAGAAACTCTTCCTGTTATAGAATTTACTATGCCTCTAGCTATAGCATTCCTATCTTTACCACTTCCTATAAGGGAAACAACTTCTGATTCAGCAAAAACTGTACACATACTGGATATACTTATATCTTCTCCTTGAGTAGCCATGGTACATAGTTCATCTATTGATACTCCCAATGTATTTGACATAAGCTCCATGAATTTACCCGTACCGGCAGCACACTTATCATTCATTGTAAAATTTGTTACCCTGCTATTTTTAAGTGTAATGATCTTTGTATCTTGCCCGCCTATATCTATAATTGTAGCATCTTTTCCAATTAGATAGTCAACACCTTTGCCATGACATGTAATCTCTGTTATCTGCTTATCTGCATATGGTACCGATATTCTTCCATATCCAGTTGCCACTACCTTCATATTTTCTTTATCTATTCCATCTGCCTTAAGCTTTTCTAAAATTTCATTTGATACTTCTATACCAGACCATCCTGTCTTTAAATTATAATTATATTCTAATCTATCTTCTTTAAAAACAGATACTTTAGTAGCTGTGGAACCTATATCTATTCCTATATAATACATCTTTTCACCTTCTTCTTTAACTAGAATTTATTCATTTCAATTGTCTCTATAAAAGCTTCTATACGTGTTTTTATCTGTCCTGTATCTGAATCAGCATAATCTGTTTCCATCTGCATAAATGGCAAGTTTAATTTATCTTCTACAAACTTTCCTAAAGTAAATGATTCTATTACATAAGTATGGCAAGCTTGCCAATTGAGATCAATTACCGCATCTGCACTGTATTCATCTGCTAGTCTTTTTATTAAGTCGAACCTACTATCGTTTGGAGTCATGCAAGAACAAGGAGTAGATAGATATTTTTTAGCTAGAGCATGGATTGGATCTTCGCTTTCATCTACCAGGACATCTAGCCCCTTGTATCCTGTACAGTTTTCAAATACTACTATGCTTGCTCCAGCTTCTTCTAGGGCCCTGACAACCTTATCTGCTCCTCCAACTCCTACTGGACATCCAGTGAGCAGTATTCTTGGTGCGCTTTTTTCATAAGCAAATATTCCATTTTCCATTCTCTCTTCTACTTCTTCTATAAGGTCTTCTATTAATTTTATACCATTTTCTCTATCCACATTAAATCCCTTTAACCACTGGGCTGTCATCATATCAAGACCAGATAGTGGTGCTGGATTGTGGGCATTGAGTTTATGTAATCTTTTCATAGCAATTCTTTCTCTGTTCATGAGTTTTATAGCATCCCTTAGACTTCCATCAGTGATTTCTACATTAAATTGTTCTTCTAAAAATCCCTTGAATTTTTTCATTTCATTTTCCCAGAAGACTAATGATTCTTCACCCTCTGCTGTCTGAGGCAAGTTCATCACATGCATGGGTTTTATTTTTCCCATAAGTTCATACATTTTTTTCTTACCATCACAAGTCGTTTCTGCTAAAAGAACGTCAGAAAAATAAAAATATGGACATTTATCATTTAGGGCAAATCCATAAGACGACTTTATTAGAGGACATAAGTTTCTGGGTAGTTCCCTTTCTGCTTCCTCTATTGGCTCTTGTGTCGTGCCACAAAGTGTAACAGGAATAGCTCCTGCTGCCATAGCTATTTCTGAAGGAGAAAACACACAATACATTCCAACTATTTTTTGACCATTTTGATGTGCTTCTTTTATTTTTACAGAATTTTCCCCTCTTAAAGCTTCTACTTCTTCCATTAATTTTGGTCTCAAATCTATCACTCCTAGCTTTTTTATTAAATAAGTCTTTCCTTTAAATGTTATCATGCAGCAATTTAAATTACTAGCTAAATAGGCTCTATAGACTATTGAACTAATTTATAGTTCTTGCTACTCCTATTAAGAAAAATTATTGATTTAATTTTCTTTTTTTGGATATAATGTATAGTAGGTGATGAAAATGGAATTTATAAAATCAAGAAGATCAGTTAGAACTTTCAAAGATAAAAAAATAGAAGATGATCTTAAAGAAAAAATAGAAGTTTTTTTAGAAGATTTAGAAAAAGAATATTCCTCAAAGTACAGATTCCCTTTGATGGATTTAAAACTAGAAGGAAAGATAGGTACCTATGGCGTTATAAGAGGCACAAATTCTTATGTAGGTGGAGTTATGCTAAAGGATGGAAACCTAGTAGAACTAGGATATTTGTTTGAAAAGATAATAATCTATTTAACATCTTTAAAGCTTGGAACATGCTGGCTAGGGGGAACTTTCAAAAGAGAAGAGTTCATCCATGCTATGGATTTAAAAGATGAAGAAACTTTAATAGTAGTAACTCCTATAGGTCATATTGATGAAAAAATGAGTTTTAAAGAAAAATCTATGAGAGCTATAGCTCAATCTGATAAGAGAAAAGATTTTGATGATTTATTCTTTTATGAAGGCTTAGAACCACTATATCTAAGTGATTTAGGGGTTTTTAAAGATGCATTGGAGATGGTAAGAATAGGACCTTCTGCATCAAACAAACAGCCTTGGAGAATAATCAAAGAAGATCATAATTATAATTTTTATCTAGAGAGAACAAAAGGTTACGGTAAAAACTTAAGCTATGATATACAAATGTTAGATATGGGTATCGCTATGTACCATTTTCAATATACTTTAGAAAAAAAGAATGTACATGGAAAATTTATTACTCTTAAAAAACCTAGACCTTATGACAATTTTGAATATATCTCTACTTGGGTTCTGGAAGATTAGATGGCTTCTCTTAATTTAATTTATATAAGTTGTTTTTAATTGAAAGGATGAAGATTTTGAATAAAACTATCGAAACTCAACTCAATCATAGGAGTATTAGAAAATTTAAAGATCAATCTATAGATAGAAATACTTTAAATACACTTTTTGAAGTTGCAAGCCGTACTTCCTCAAGCATTGCTATGCAATCATACAGTATCATCCGCGTAAGTGATAAAGAGAAAAGAAAAAAAATCAGTGAAATATGTAAACAACCCTATGTAGAAACTGCTCCCGAACTATTGATTTTTATAGTAGATGTATTTAGAAATGCCAAAATATCTGAAGAAATGGGAAAAGACTTAGATAATAAAAACGATATGGATAGATTTTTCCAAGGATTTACAGATGGTGCAATAGCTTGTCAAAACATGGTAGTTGCTATTGAATCTTTGGGAATGGGAGCTGTATATCTGGGAAGTATTTTAAATGACAGTAAGGCTATGATAGAACTTTTAGAACTTCCTGAACTTACATTTCCTATAGTAGGATTAGGCTTTGGTTATCCAGACCAAGATCCGCAACTTAAACCTAGAATGAATCTTTCTTTAAAGGTATTTGAAGATAGCTATGATATACAAGAAAACTATTTGGAGTCTATCAAAGAATATGATAAAGAGATGCAAGCTTATTATGACTTGAGAGATGATAGTAAGCCACTTGATAAATTCAGTGAGCAAGTAGTTGCTATTCTTGAAATGAAAAATAAGAAGAGATCAGAACTTCTCAATGTTGTAAGAGATCAGGGTTTTGACTTTAAATTAAAAGATTGATTTTAGATAGATAAGGCTCTGAGCTTTATCTATCTTTTAAGGCTCAGTAGAGGATGTGAGAAAATGGAAGGAACTATTAGAAAAAATATAAAAGCTGGAATAAAAGTTAAAATTGTAGAGAAACAAAATCAAAGATCTGGCGTGTTGACAGAAGGAATCGTAAAAGATTTACTGACAAAATCACCAAATCATCCTCATGGGATAAAGGTTAGACTAGAAGATGGTAAGGTTGGAAGAGTCAAAAATATAATATAAAAATACGTGTTAAACTTAAAGTTTAACACGTATTTTACTATAACTCTTTATTTGTAAATCGTTTTAAAAAATATTATCCTCTAACTCTCTTTCCCTTTGGGTCATAGAAGGTTCTATCTTTAAGTGTTACTTCTACATCTCCATCAGAAGATTCTATGACTACTTTATCTCCTTCTTTAGCAACTCTATCTACTAGAGCATATCCTATATATTCTCCAACAGTATATCCATAAGTGTAAGTTGTAACCTTACCAATATCTTTGCCATCTAACTTTACTCTATCGTCTTTTTCTATCTTTGTCTCTTTATCTCCCAATGAAAAACCAAGTAAATTTCTAGCTGGTCCTTCTTCTTTTAATACACACAGTTTTTCTTTACCAATAAAGTCTTTCTCACAATCTACTGACCATTCAAGACCTAACTCTACAGGGTTTGCACCTAAAAAGTCATCTGATGTAACATATCCTTTTTCGGTTGGCAGGCTTGAAACTATTACATTTGTAGTCAACTCTTCTATATCATAAGCTTTTCCCTTTTCTTTTAATGCATTTACAATCTTTTCTGTGCCTTTTTTATCAAAATGTAGTTCATAACCAAGTTCTCCAGTAAAACCAGTTCTAGAAGCCATTACATCTATATCATCTACTTGTGTTTCTTTGAATTCAAAATATCCTAAATCATCTACACTATCTTTTAAAATATCATTTAAAACATCTTTTGATTTTGGACCTTGTACTGCATACAATGCAGTGGTATTTGATATATCATTAAACTTTACATCTCTATCTTCTACATTAGCTTTAAGCCATTTTTTAAGGTCTTCGATAAGTGCAGTTGTTATCCAGAATTTATCTCCACCATAGTAAAATATTATTACATCATCTACTGTGTTTGCATCCTCTTTTACCATTGTTGTATATAGGGCGTCGCCTTTTTTCATACCGTCTACATCATTTACACAAATATAGTCTAAAAAATCTTTTGAGTCTTTTCCTGTAACTTCTAAGGTCTCGTGAGTGAAGTCAAAAAATCCTACATTGTTTCTTATAGCCTCATGTTCTCTTCTTAAACTTGCTTGATTTTTCATATTTTCCCTCCATTTAGATTTTAATTTAACTCTTTGTAATATAGTATATACCCCGATTAATATTATCAAACATTTAGTTAAGTGAAGATTATATAATAACTTTAAATAAAAAAGCTATTTTGGCTTGACCAAAATAGCTTTTACAAATACTATTGTCTAACTATCTTATCTTTTGGATCATAGAATACTCTCTCTTGAAGTGTTGCTTCTACATCTCCATCAGAAGTTACTATTGTAACTTTACTACCCTTCTTAGCATATTCACTATCTAATAATATATATCCTAAACTTTCTTCTAAAGTATAACCATAAAAAGCTTTAGTGACTCTACCTACTTCTTTACCATCTGCTTTTACTTTGTCATCACTTTTTATATTTGCATTGTCATCTTCTACTTTATAACCTCTTAATCTTCTTTTAGGTCCTTGTGCTTTAACTTTTTCTAAAGCTTTTTTACCAACGAAATCTGTATCCCAATCAACAGACCAGCCAAAGTTTACTTCTAAAGGATTTGTTCCCTTTAAATCATCCATAATAACGTATCCTTTTTCTCCTGGAAGACTTGTAAGGATAACATCTGTTTTTAAATTTACGATATCATATTTTTTACCTTTTTCTGATAATTCTTTTTCTATTTTCTCAGCATATTCTGCTTTAGCATAGATCTCATAGCCTAGTTCTCCAGTAAATCCTGCTCTGGCAATTTTAATATCCATATCTCCTAGTTCATTATCTTTTATTTCAAAGAATTCCATATCTGAAATATCTTTTTTAAGAATATCATTTAAAAGCTTTCTAGAGTCTGGACCTTGAACTGCCCACATCTTCATGTCTGATGAGATGTCCTTAAAATGTAAATCTTCCATGTCTGAATAGTTTTTAAACCATTTTTTCATATCTTCGATAAATAAAGTTGATACCCAGAATCTTTCATCTTCTAGCCTAAAGACGATTACGTCATCTATAATTATACCGTCTTCATTTAGCATGGTTGTATAAACAGCATTGCCTGGTTTTGTAGCTTCTACAGAGTTTACAAACATCTTGTCTAGAAATTTAGCTGCATTTTTACCCGTTACTTCTAGTAGCTGGTGTGTAAAGTCATAAAAACCTACATTTTTTCTTACCGCTTCATGTTCTTTTCTTAAATCCGTTTGATTTTTCATATATACATCTCTCCCTTTTTGGATTATGATTTAATTATCTTTTAATTTATAACTTACTTATCTCTATTCTTATATATACCCTCTTTTACATAATTAAACATTTTTCTAGTGTATAAGTAGCTTTCAGCGATAAAAAAGATAAAAATCAAGAATATCTATTCTTGATTTTTATCTTTTACAATTTTATTTTAAACTCTCCAGCAATTCTATGAGAAACTTCCATATATTAGAAACTGACTGTATACTTATATTTTCTTTTTCAGTATGAACATCATATATATTAGGTCCAAAACTTATCATATCAGTTTCTGGTAAAATCTCCTTTAGTATGCCACACTCAAGACCAGCATGGATAGCACTTACTTTACCTTCTTCTTTAAATAGATTTTTATAAACCTTTAAAGCTTTATCCCTTATCTTTGAATCTTCATCGTATTGCCAAGCTGGGTAAGCACCTTTTTCTTCCATTACTCCACCTGTTCTTTTAGCTATTGTTTCAAGCACAGTTGAAATCTCTTTGAGTAAACTACTAGAAGCAGATCTGATCGATGTTATTATCTCAAGACTATCTTCTTTTTCTTCAATAATAGCATTATTTAAACTGCTTTGGACTAATCTTTCAATATCCTTTGACATAGATTGAACTCCATCTGGACACATTATAATATAGTCAACTAAGTTCTCTGTTAACTCTTTAGTGTAAGCTTCTTTTACCTTTATTTCTTTTATATCTATAGTTAAAGCCTCATCTTCTATACGGTACTCTTCTTTTAATTCTTTTGAAAATCCTTCTATAATTTTACTTAACTTATCTTTATCCTGACTTAAAAAACTTGCTCTGGCATTGCTTGGTATTGCATTATGTTTTATTCCACCCGTAAGTTTTACTATCTGTATATCTGAGTTTTTTCTAGAAATATCTAAAATTCTACCCATCAATTTTATGGCATTTGCTCTCTGTTTTATGATCTCCATACCTGAGTGACCACCTTTGAGCCCTGATATTATGATTTCTAGTCCATCTCCATCTACAATTTCTTTTTCAAGTTTAAAAGTAGTTATTTTAGTTGTTCCACCTGCACAACTGACTAAGAATGTTCCCTCTTCTTCTGAATCTATATTTAAAAGTGTTTTCCCTTGAATATGATCGTTTTTAAGACCATGAGCTCCATCCATTCCAGACTCTTCATTTGTAGTTACTAAGAGTTCAAGTGGAGGATGTTTTAAATCATGGGCATCTAATATAGCTAGACCATAAGCGACTGCTATTCCATCATCTGCTCCAAGAGTCGTATCATTTGCCCTTAATAAATCTCCTTCTACTATCATTTCGATAGGATCTTTTGTAAAATCATGATCACTATCATTTCCCTTTACACAGACCATATCCATATGACCTTGTAGTATGAGAGAATCTGAATCTTCATAGCCCTCTGTCCCCGGCTTCTTAATTATAACATTGTTAAGTTCATCTTGGTAAACTTCTAGATTTCTATCTTTTGCAAAGTCCACAAGAAAATCACTTATCTTTTTTTCATCATATGAACATCTTGGGATTTGATTTATTTGGTAAAACCATTTAAAGACTCTCTGTGGTTCTATCTCTTTTATATTTGACACTTCCTATCACTCCTTAGATTTTTACATATTATTTTTTTATTATTTTAAAATAAATTTAGAGATATATAGTCTTTTAAGAAAATATATCTCTAAATTTTAATTTTCAATATGCTTTAAGCTTTATAATTATATATGGGTTTGATCACATCTATCACGTCTACAGTTTCATCTAGAGAATCTAATATACTCTCTATAGATTTATAAGCATCAGGGCTTTCATCCAATGTCTTTTTGCTTACTGATGTAGAATATATACCCTCCATAGAACTTTTAAAATCTTCTAAGCTCAATCTCTCCTTAGCTTCAGTCCTACTCAATATTCTACCAGCTCCATGAGGCGCTGAATAGTTCCAGTCAGGATTTCCCTTGCCTCTACCTAGAATAGAGCCATCTCTCATATTTATAGGGATGAGAAGTTTTTCATCTTCATAGGATGCTATTGCACCTTTTCTTATTATATTGTCCCTAAAGTCTATATAATTGTGAACTGTTTCAAACCATGAAAATTCTTCTAATTTCTTTTGAAATAGATGGTTTAATATTATCTCTGCCATAGTCTGCCTATTTAAACTCGCATATTCCTGACAGATCTTCATATCGTGGAGATACTGCTCTCTGTAATCCCCTGTTAAATAGCAAAGATCCTTTGGATAATCAGGCTTTAATCCTGCATATTCTGCTTTTAATTCTTTTAAAGCTTTTTTGATTTGTTTTTTCTTTCCCTTTTCTTTAAAGCTTTCTATTATCTCATCTCTTCTGATAAAATATTCTTCCTTACCGCTACAAAGGTCTATGGCTAAGTTTTGATAGAATCTAGCTACTTGTGTCCCAAGATTTCTACTTCCAGAGTGAATCATCAGATATTTATTGTCCTTACTATCCTTTCCGACTTCTACAAAATGATTTCCTCCGCCCAGTGTACCTATACTTCTTTCAAGCCTTCTAGTATCTTTTAATTCTCTAAAGATCTTTAAATCCTCTAGCTTGTCAAATTTTACTTTTCTTCCTCCATGGACAGAACTTCCAGATGGAATTTTTTTATTTACTATATCATCAAGTTTTGAAAGATCCATATCTATGTCTCCAAGTTCAACCGTAATAACTCCACAACCGATATCAACCCCAACGATATTGGGAATTACCTTATCTTTCATATCTGCCGTAAAACCTATAACGCACCCCATTCCCTCATGAACATCTGGCATTATTCTGACATCTGAACCCTCTACAAAATCTTGATTTAAAAGTTTTTCTATCTGTTCTCTAGCTCCATCTTCAAGTGTATCTGTAAATACTTTAGCCTTTCCATATTTTCCTTTTAATTCCATTAAATTCACCTCTTTAAATTTCAAAGTTTTAATTTCTTATATTTTTCATACTATAAAATATAGCATCTCTATATTTCTTAAATTGAATAATAGCTAGTATAGTTGTCATCACTTCTACTATAGGAAGTGTTAACCAAACTCCATCTATCCCTATAATTCTTGGCAGTATAGCTAGTATTATTACTATAAATACAAATCCTCTAGTTAGAGAAATTATGAGAGAGACTCTAGCATGTTCTTTTGATTGAATATATGATGTTAAGACAATATTTAATCCCATAAAAATAAATGCTAAAAAGTAAAGTCTTATCCCTCTAACAGTCATGGCTAAAAGTTCCGCATCTGCATCTATGAACACAAAGACTAAAAACTTAGGGAAAAACAATCCTAAAGAATAAAATAAAATTCCAAGTCCAAGAGATGTATAGATTGAAAACTTAACTGTTTCATATACCCTATCCATCCTATCTGCTCCATAGTTATAACTGACTATAGGCTGAATTGCTTGACCTACGCCTGTAAATATAGCTGCAAATATCAGAGAGAGATTTGCTATTATGCTATAGGCCGATATACCTATATCTCCAGTTATGCGCGCTAGAGATAAATTAAATACAAATATAACAATTCCAGCAGAGAGTTCTACTATAAAACTAGAACCACCATTACTGACTATTCTTCTTACAATCTTCCAATTTGATTTTGGGATTATAAATTTGATAGTATTCTTTCTTCTTATAAAATGAAAACTCAATATAGTCAATCCTACTATAGGAGATAATCCAGTAGCAAATGCAGCTCCTGCCATTCCCCATTTAAATTTAAATACAAATATATAATCCAATATCAGATTTAAAAAGCTTCCAGTAAGCATTGCAGCCATTGCAAGCCTTGGCGCACCATCGTTTCTTACAAATACTGTTAAACATACATTCAATAAGAAAGCTATACTAAAAGACATAATAACGCCCAAATAATCTTTTACCATAGAAAGAGTAACATCTGATGCTCCTAAAATATCAGCTAATTCATCTAAGAAAAATATTCTGATAAGTGTCAGTATCACTCCAACAGTAAAGGCCATTATCATAGATTTTGAAAATATATCATTTAAACTCTTGCTATCTCTTCTTCCCTTGTCTATTGAAAGAGCTGTAGAACCTCCTATACCAAAAAGAAGTCCCATTCCATTGAACACATTATTAATTGGGATAGATACATTTAAGGCAGCAAGTCCTACACTTCCAATTCCTCTACCTACTATCATTGTATCCCCTAATATATATAATGAAATTCCAAGCATACCACCTACACTCGAAATAAGATATCGAAAAAAAGTTTTCTTTATATTTCCATCTAGTAAATCAGATTTTTCCTCCAATTGATCAATCCCCCTATATAATTGCGCAAGTAATCTACCTATACCCATTCCTAGCTAGATCTTAACTTTGATGAGATAGATGTAAGATCATAAACTATATCTTTATCTTAAGCTTATAGTCTTTGCATCATAATATATCAAACCCTCATCTTGCATCTTTTTAAGTTCCCTTTGAAGAGATGGTCTCTCTATGCCAAATCTATCTGCCAATTCTTTTTTTGACATCGAAAGAATTATAGTCTTACTTCCTTGTCTATTTGTTTCTAATATTAAAAAATCCATTATTTTCTCTCTTATTGTCTTTCTCGCTAAAGAATGAATCTTAGTAGTCAAGATTAAAGCCTTATCAGAGAGAAGCTGTAATAAATTAATCAAAAACCTTTTATCCATCTGACATAAGTCTAAAATCATATCTTTTTTCATGCGAAGTAATTTTATATCAGTTTTCGCTATTAAAGTCATAGGATACTCATTTCTATTTGAAAAAATTAAATTTCCTCCTAACATGTCCCCCTTATCTAATGAAACTATAGAAAGCACATTCCCATTTTCATCTATATTTTGCACTATAATCTCTCCATCTAATATTATATCCATGGTCTCTGCCTTTTCATTTTGTAAATATATTAACTTACCCTTTATAAAGCTTTCAATAAAAGCTCCTTTTTCTAATAATCCTAATAATCTTTCTTTTTCTAATCCATGGAAAAGTGATAATATCATCAAAAAGTCTATATAATTTAATATTTTCATAAAAAACCTCCAAAAAGTAACTTAAGTTACTCTTTATTATACCAGAATATATTACTATAGAGAAGCAGGATATGAAAGGAGTGATTTTATGGATATATTTACAATTGGTCTTTGGGTTCTTACACTTATTTGGTTTATTTATTCGATGATAAAAGATAAAAAGAGAACTTTAGATTCAATGAAAAAATCAAAAGGTATGATGGGCAGTATGGTACCACAGATATTGGGAATACTTTTTTTAATAGGTTTAATTCTTACACTTATACCACCAGAAACTATAAAGACTTACCTTGGTGGATCAAATCCAGTATTTGCTACCGTTATCTCAGCATTAATTGGCAGTATAACTCTTATACCAGCTTTTGTAGCCTTCCCACTTGTGGGCTCTATGGTTGATATGGGTGCTAGTGTAATGCCGGCAGTAGCCTTTTTAACAACTTTAACAATGGTAGGATTTGTAACATTTAATCTTGAAAGAAAAGAATTTGGAGCTAAGTTTGCATTGACTAGAAACTTACTCAGTTTTGGATTTGCAATAGTTATTGCTTTATTGATGGGGGTGGTAATATGATAAGGAAAATAAAGAACAATTTATTCCTATTTACAACACTTGGTGCCTATATAGTACTTTTTATTGTAAATATGGAAAAGGCAATGCTTGCAATAGGAAATACAGGATATTATTTAAAAGAAATGTTAATAATTATGCCTGTGGTCTTTCTACTGACAGCACTTATCGACGCATGGGTACCTACACATATGATTATGAATGCATTAGGGGACAACTCAGGGATTAAAGGTTTCTTTACAGCCCTAGCTCTAGGTAGTATTTCAGCAGGACCTATATATGCTGCCTTTCCAGTAGCTAAAACTTTGCTAAAAAAGGGTGCAAGTATTGGTAATATAGTTGTCATATTGAGTTCATGGGCAGTTATAAAACTACCTATGCTTGCCAATGAACTGAAATTTTTAGGTCCACAGTTTATGATTTATAGATGGATATTTACTGTTATAGCAATTTTTATAATGGGATATATTACATCTAAAATAGTGAAAAAAGAGGATATACCATTCCGAGAAGAAACTATCAATGAAGGAGAAATAAAAATAGATGAAAAAACTTGTATAGGCTGCGGAATATGTGCAAAAGTTGCTCCTGACTATTTCTCTATGGGTGAAAGTAATGGTAAGAAAATAGCAGTAAGCAAAGTAGATTATATGAAAACAGAAGATAAAGAGAAAGTTATAGAATCAAGAGATAAGTGCCCTGTTCAGGCAATAAAAATTGGAGAAAAGAAAGAATCTTAAAGTAAGTTTTTCTATTATATGACGAACGAATATATAAAATACAAAAAAACAAGCCCCTAAAAATAGGGCTTGTTTTTTGTATATAAGCTGATTTTCATCTTAAGATTTAATACTTTCACTATTGGAAGATCTGTTTTTTATCCTATCTGCAATAGCATATACAATAACCCCTATAATAACTGATAAATATATTACTAGGTTATTAAAGCTTATTCCTCCAAATAAAAATAAAAGAATAATGGTATTGGCAAAAAGCAACTGTGCATATCTAACTTTTCTTTCATCTACAAGTTTCCCTTTATCATCTACTGTCCCATCTCTTTTTATAAGATCTACTAAAAGTAGGTATCCAAAGATTGCTACTAGCACAAATATACTAAGAGGATCTGAAAAACTAATATCCTGAGGAGATATAAAACCAAAATAAGAATTTTCTACCAAGAAGATTGCCGCACTAAGGATCATAAACACTAAAGCATCTTTAGATTTCCCCTTGGTCTTAATTCTATATGCAATTACAAATATAAGTGGTACCAAGTAAATACTACTTTTATTTACTACAGATAGGTATACCCCCATAGTAAATACAAGGATCATATCTAATATACTTGCATCCTCACCTGATATTTCGGTTAGCAGTCTAAGAAGTAACAAAACCCAGAAAATAATTAAAAGTTGTATTCCCTGAAAATAAAATAGATTTACCAGGCTTAAAGCTGCACATAAAAATGCTACATATTCATGTTTGGGATCTACTTCTCGGGCCAAGGCCCATGTTAAAAATGTTCCTGCTCCTAAGTAAAGTGCCGATTTAAAATCCTTAGTAATAAAATAACCAATAATAGCTACTATGGTAGAAATTATTAATATTATTTTATTTGTTTGATAACTAATATCAATTTTTCTACCTAAAGTAAAATTAAACATTTGAATCCCCCTTAATTTAAATTATATGTTTATTATATCACTTTATTAGAATGAAGACTATCTTTCAAATATATAAATCTAACAAAGAAAATCCATGCCCTTGAAAAATAAAAAAATAGGGACAAATTACTTGTCCCTAGTCCATCCTTCCAAATTTCATTTCAACACCTTTAGCATCATACTTTTTTCTTTTAGCTGTTACTTCTTCAATATCTATAGAATATATATTTGTAGCAGCTATTGATGTATTTACAGCAGCATCAAAATACTTCATCTTTGTCGGAGTATATTTTTCACATATAAATCTCATAGCCTGAATTTTTTCTTTTTCTTCTTCTACAAGATGTACTCTTCCCCTAGCTATAGCCGATTCAAATTCAGTAGTAAAGACTCCACTTATAAGCTTGCTGGCTTCTGCAGGGTCAATATTCATAACTTCTAATTCGGCCTCTGTATAGATTTCTGGAACCTTTACAGCTCCTACAAAAGCTACACTCACTTTAGAATTCTCTAGTAAGGCATCCACCTTTTTACCCAACTTAGCCGAATGAAAATATAAAAGATCTCCATATCTTACCAGAGAAAGAGGCAGACCATACGGCTCGCCTTTCTCATCTATCATAGAAAGTACGCCATACTCTGAATTATCAATTATATTGAGACCAAATACTCTATCCATTTCTCTATCTTGTCTTCTCATCTTTTCCTCTCCTTTAAATTTATCTTTTATAAGTATATTAGCATAACACATAATCCTTATACCCTATATTATAAATTATAATTCTATAAAGTAGAACTTTAATCATATCTAATGAGATCTATTAAAGGGCATTAGCTAATTTTATTGATACAAAAGAAATAGGAACAGTAATCTTGTCCCTATTTCTTTTAGATTATATTGATTTAATTTGATGTAATTCTCTTTGTCCACCAGATAAAAGTTCATAACCATCTTTTTTTATAACAAAGTTTTCTTCTAGATCATATACACCTGTATCATCAACAACTCCAGGCTCTAAGTTTATGATCACACCTTCTTGTAAAATGGTATCATCATATATTGTAACTGAAGGTGGTTCTGTACTCATAAGACCCATTCCATGTCCCATTCTACCACAGTCAAATGTAGCTTCAAAAGTCTCATCACAATTTTGTTGTTTATAACAATATTGACAGATAGGATGTTCACCTGGTTGCATAACAATCTGTTCTTTGCCAGTCTTCATGACCTGATAATAAATATGGCCTTCTTTACCCATGTTTTTTTAAGAAACTTGCCATCTTTATCACCTTCTTTTATTAAAATTTAATCTTATATTTTATATAGATTCTTGAATACCTTCTACAAGCTCTTTAACACTTTTATAGACTCCGCCTTTAGATTTTTTTATAAGCCCTATAACAAATAGATTTCTATACATAAACTGATTTTCTGTTCCAT
The DNA here is from genome assembly GCA_964599855.1 of uncultured Tissierella sp. GTDB lineage: Bacteria > Bacillota > Clostridia > Tissierellales > Tissierellaceae > Tissierella_A. Next base: position 15,104 of record CAZRHX010000001.1, read on the forward strand.
CTTCTACTAGAGCATCTATCTTTTTCTTATTATCTCTTCCCTGCTGGCGTACATCTGAATATAGAGCAAATATAGGCTTACCTGTCATATAAAAAGCACCTATTTCAGCTGCCACTCCGCTATCTATTTCAACTCCATCTATAACCGCTACTAGAAAGTCGCTCTCTTCTAATCTATCCATATCAGCCCCTGCAATTGTTACAGAATCTGCGAAAGAGTTTTTATCATTTATGGCATTGTTTTCTTGCGGAATATAGAGATCTATTCCCTCTATTGTTTTTCTAATCTCTAATCCTATAGCCTCATTTACGAGCCTATCTCCTAGGCTAAATAAACCATTTGCTAAATATGCTCTCATAGCTTTCCTCCCTTGTAATTTGAATTATTTCTAATCTTGCAAACAAGAATATCCCCTTGAGAATATTCTTGTTTTTTATTTTATCTTATCCTAATAAATCTTTTTTAAATTCATGGTAAGGCTTTAAATCTGTAACTTTTCTCCTATCATCTACTATAAATGTAGGAACACTTTCTACTTCATATACTGAACTCAAGTTTTTAGCTCTTTCTATCTCTTCTTCTAGACTACCGCTTTCAATACAATTGTTCATTTCAACTATATTCAAACCTGCATCAAGGGCAATTTCATTTACTATTACAGCTTCTGCTACATTTTTACCTTTTTCAAAAACTGCCTTAAAGGCTTGCTTTGAAAATTCGAATTCCTTATCTTCTTTTTTAGCATATAATCCTGCTAAAAGTAGCCTGTGGGTGTTAAATTTAGTCCTCTTATTATTGTATAATATATTATACTCTTTTCCAAGACCCTCTATCCTCTCATAACTCTTTATTAAAACTTCTTCCGGTATATAAGATGATATATCACTTGGTTCCTCCGATGCATCGGGTTTTAATTCATAGGGTAAAAACTCAAAATTTATATCTTCTTCTTCTTTTTTAAGTTTTTCTGCTATAGCAAATCCAATATAGCAAAATGGACAAGCATAGTCCATAAATACTTTTATATCAGTCATTTAAATCCATCCTTTCTATTATTTTAGACTATAGTTTTATTATACCCATTCTAAAAATCCATGAACACATATGTTTTTAAGTCTAGTATACTTAGACTTTATCCTTATCTTATATTTCGCCTTAAAATTGTATCTATATTGTTATTTTAAAGCTAGTAAATCTGGGTATAGGATGGATATAAAGGAGGAGTTAAATATTATGAAAAATAAATTTAAACTACCCATATTTTTATTGACAATATTCCTAGTATTTATTTCATTAAATAATAACACTTATGCAGAAAATCTACCAAATAAAAGCTTGAAATATTTACAAAGAGGTCAATCTGTAAAAGAAGTACAAATCGTTTTAAATAAATTAGGATATAAGTTAACCACTGATGGAATCTATGGAGCTAAAACCAAATCTGCTATATTAGATTTTCAAAAGAAAGATCCAAAGCTAGTAAACGATGGAATCTATGGCCCAGCTACTAGAGCAGCACTTTTAAAAGCTTTAAATGGTAAAAATACAAGCAGCAGTGGTAACAATAGTATTCCTCTTAAAGGTAAGGTAGCTTATTTAACCTTTGATGACGGACCATCAAAAACTGTTACACCCAAAATATTGAAAACTTTAGATAATTATAATATAAAATCAACCTTTTTTGTTTTAGGTAGTATGGCAGAAAAAAATCCAAGCATTTTAAAGACAATAAAAGCAAAGGGTCATTCTATAGGACATCATTCTTATAGTCATAATTATAAGTATCTATATGGAAATACAAACAACTTTTTAGGTGAGGTAAATAGAACAAGCAGAATATTTAAAAACATCCTAGGTCAAAACTTCAACACAAGACTTCTAAGATTTCCAGGTGGTTCTTTTGAATCTTATAAGAATCCACATAAAAAAGTTTTTCAAAGCAAAGGATATAAAATATATGATTGGAATGCATTAAATGGAGATTCAGAAGCTAGAAATGTATCTGTAAACACTCAACTAGCACGTTTAAAAGCAACCACAAGAGGTCAAAAAGAATTGATAGTTCTCATGCATGATGCAAGTGGTAAGGAAAATACTGCTAAAGCTCTTCCACAGATAATAGAATATCTAAAAGCTCAAGGTTATACTTTTAGAGCCTTAGCACAATAGTAAAAAAGACTTCGATCTATAATAATTAAAAATCGAAGCCTTTTTTCATGTATTTATTTCTTAAGATTTTATTAAAATCTAATATTTTTACATGGACTTTTATTTAATCAGATGAAGGATCTACCTGCATTACTTCTAGGTTTTCCATTATTAGATTATTTAATTCTTTTAATTTATAACCTGTCAATATTTCAATACCTTCTTCAATATTATCAATTGCATATATATGAAACTTTCCTTCTTTTACGGATTCTATCACTTTATCTTTTAATACTAGATTTTGAACATTTTTCTTAGGAATCATTACACCTTGAATGCCTGTCAGACCTTTTCTCTTACATACTTCATAGAAGCCCTCTATCTTTTCATTTACTCCACCAATTGGCTGGATTTCGCCTCTTTGATTTATAGACCCCGTAACTGCTATATATTGCTTAATCGGAACTTTTGCCATGGAAGATAATATAGCATAGAGTTCTGTACTAGAAGCACTATCTCCATCTATTATAGAATAGTTCTGTTCAAAGCCTATAGATATAGAAATACCAAGAGGTTTTTCACGAGCATAGTTTTGCCCTAAATATCCACTTAAAGTCAGCACACCTTTATTGTAAGTATTACCACTCTGTTCTGATTCTCTCTCTATACTTATTACACCTTCTTCTCCACTATAGACAGAAGCTGTTATCCTGCTAGGCTTTCCAAATGCATAGTCACTTGTTCCAAGCACAGCCAGTCCATTTATCTGACCTATTTTTTCACCATCTAAATCTATTAATATAGTTTCTTCCTGGAACATTTCATTTAACTTTTCTTCATATTTATTAGAACGATAAACCTTTTCATCTATAGCCTTTTCTATATATTTTTCAGTAATTATATCCATACAATCTAAGTCTGCCCAAAAATTAGCTTCATAGAGGATCTCTACTATGTCGTTAAATTCTGTACTCATCTTATCTTGATGTTCAGCCAATCTAGATGAATATTCGATAATCCTGGCAACCGCAGTCTTATCTAAATGTCTAGTCTTGGTTATCTGGCAATGAGTTGCTATAAATTCTGACATTAATTGTATATTAGCTTTATTTTTATCCATTTCAATATCAAAGTCAGCTTTAACTTTAAAAAGCTTTTTAAAATCATCTTCATAAGCATAAAGCATGTCATAAATATTTTCATCGCCTATTATTATTACCTTTATATCAAGAGGTATAGGCTCTGGTTTAAGGCTTGATGTTATAGCATATCCCATCAGTTTATTTTGGTTTTCTATATTTATTTCATCTGTTTTAAGGGCACGTTTTAACATCTCCCAAGATATTGGATTGCTCAGGATCTCCTTCATCTGAAATATTAAGTATCCTCCATTTGCCAAATGTAAAGAACCCGGTTTTATACAAGTAAAGTCAGTAGCCAAAATCCCCATCTGACTCTTATATTCAATAGTTCCCATCAGGTTATAATATATAGGGTTGGACTCATTTATAACAGGAGCATGTTTAAGATTGCTATTGTCAATAAAAAGATTTACCTTATACCTTACAAAAAAACTATTATCTTTTTCATCAGGAAGATCAAAAAAAGGAAAGTTCTTTACAGGAGCCGTCTTAAACTTATCTAGATTTTCAAGTATATCTTCTTCAAGTTCATTTAAGTGTTTTACTATATCCTGATTTGTCTTATATCGTTCTATCAGCCTATCGATATCAAAACTAACTAAATCTGACACTATTTTTTTATCTAAATCTTTTATCCCCTGTGCTAGTTCTTCATCTGCCTCTCTTAATTCGTTGAAGTTATCCAAGGTTTTAAGATTGAGCTCATCATATCTTGTATTCATCGCTTCCCTTTCATCGACAGATAGATTCTGAAAATCTTCTTCACTCATGGGTCTATCATCTTTTAAAGCCATGGAAATCAAGCCTTGCTCAGTAGGTGAATACATAAATCCGTATTCTGCTGATTTTTTATTTAAATCTTTTAATATTTTTGTTCTTTTTTGATTTGTAATTCTGATGAGCTCGCTTTTTCTAGATTCGTATTCTAAGCCTTTAAAGGTCTCAGGTATAAGTTTTCTAAGGTCTTCAATAGTCTCCTCTATTTCCTTTTTAAATCTTTTCCCACTTGCAGCTACCAAACTGATGGCCTTTGGAGATTCTTCCTTTTTAAAATTATATACATAAATCCAATCTGATGGTACTGGTTCTTTTTTTGCAAACTCTCTAGCCATGGAGCTAGTAAAACTAGATTTCCCCGTTCCAGATGGACCTGCTACATAGATATTGTAGCCCTTCTCTTTTATTTTAAAACCAAAGTTCAAGGCATTATCAGCTCTAGGTTGTCCTATAATCCCTCTATGTGATTGTAATTCCTCTGTAGTTTCAAATGTAAACTCCTCTAAATCATATTTTTTATTTAGTTCTTCTGCTTGCAATCTAAATTTTTCAGTCATAGTCTCACCCCTAAATAAACTTATACCCCATAAAAGTAATTATACATATTTCATAGGCTATAAGTTTGTTTTTTATATTAACTTTCCCTCTAAAAGATATGATGTTTAAACAACTCAATCATCTAAATAGTATATACTTTTGATCAAGAAAATATCATTCCCACTATAAGTCCAAATCCTGCAAAGAATATCCATCCAAAACCTAAATCCCATAGGGGTATTTTTGAAAAGAGAAGGACTATAGCTGAACTCTCAAAGCCCCCCACCTCTATTCCAGAAACTATACCTGCTAGCAAGGTAAAGTATACAATAGTTTTATAGATTAAATTATCTTTTACACTAGCATCAAACAAATTCAAAAATGTTAAAACTATTATTACAGGATATATTGTTACCAGTATAGGAACTGAGAAGGCGATTATTCCCTCTACACCTACAACAGACAATATAGTACTTATTATTACAGATATTATTACTACAGCTTTATACTTTAACTTACCATTAGAAACTTTATTGAAAAAATCTCCTGCAGCTATTGTCAATCCTATGGAAGTTGTTATACAAGCCAGTGCAACTATAATACTTAGAGATAGACTCCCATACTCTCCCAATAGATAGTTTACTATACTGTTTAATAATTCCGTTCTTCCTAGGTCATTAGAAAACACTGCCGAAAGTTTAGCTCCCAAGTATATAATTCCTCCATAGACAAGTGTAAGGGCTGTTGCAGCTATCAATTCTGCGTATATAACGTATTTAGTAAGTTCACTTTTTGACCTTATTCCTTTTTCTTTGAAGTTTGAAATTATCATTCCCGCAAGTACCATAGGTGCCAATGCATCCATAGTATTGTAGCCCTCTAAAAATCCAAAGCTAAATTGTCTTGCTCCTATTATAGTGCTAGCCTTTATTGGCATAAATATGCCCCTTGCTATAACGATTAAAATCATAATAAGCAGGACTGGCGTCATATATTTACCTATTATATCTATAGTCTTTGATTTATTTATAGCAAAATAAAGTGTTATCCCAAAAAATATAATTGCGAATACTACTGGACTAAAACTTGGAAAAAATGGAAGTATAGATACTTCAAAAGTAGTAGCGCCGGTTCTAGGTACAGACATCAATGGACCTATACATAAGATCAACAGACTTCCCAGTATTATACTAAATTTTTTACCTACCCTTCCTGCAAACTTTTCTGCGTCCCCTTGATTTTTAGCCATTGCTATCATCCCAAGAGCTGTTAAACCAGGTCCTGATAATGAAAATCCTATCCAAGCTAGTATCCAGTTCTTGCCTGCATGAAGACCTATAAATGGAGGCAAGATTAAATTCCCTGCTCCAAAAAATATTGCAAAGAGTGCAAAACCCGAAACTATAATATCTTTAATCCTAATGTCATATTTATCCATTCTCTATCTCCTAATCCATTGATTTGTAATTCTTTTTTACCTTTAATACTTTATATAAATTAGCTCCTCTCTTTTTAAATTATTATTCTATTATATCAGTTTTCTCTTTGTTTTAGACTGTTTTTCTAGAGATATATTAAATTATTTATTGTTTTTTATATATTTCCTATACATTTTAAAGGAAAACCTGTTTTTGTTTCTATACGTTTCAATGTGGGTACATATGTAATAAGGAGGCGCATTATTATGAAAACAAAGTTTAAATTCCTCATATTATTGTTCGCTCTATTCCTCGTATTTAGTTTAGGAAATACTAAAATTCATGCACAAAACTTACCAAATACAAGTTTAAGCTATTTGCAAAGAGGACAATCTGTAAAAGAAGTTCAAATTGTCTTAAATAAATTGGGTTATAATCTTGTTACAGACGGGATTTATGGAAAAGCTACAAGATCTGCTGTATTGAGTTTCCAGAAAAAGCATTCTAGTCTAGCTAATGATGGAATCTATGGTCCTAATACTAGAGCTATTATGCTGAAAGTTTTAAGTGATAAAGACAATACAAAGGACCCAGTTCCTAAACCCAGCAATACAAATCTACCAAATAGAAGTTTAAAATATCTAGAAAAAAATCAAGATGTAAAGAATGTTCAAATCGCATTAAACAAACTGGGTTATAACCTTGTTACAGATGGGATCTATGGAAGAGCTACAAAATCTGCTGTATTGAGTTTTCAAAAAGGATATTCCAGTTTAGCTAACGATGGGATTTATGGTCCCAATACTAGAGCTATTATGTTGAAAGCTTTAGCTGGTAAAGACAAACCAAAAGACCCAGTTCCTGAACCCAATCCTAGGCCAAATAGCACAGGAATTCAAACAAGAGACTTAGTTTTTAATATCGGTAAATCGTCCGATCAAATTAGGTTTTTAAAAGATTTCTTTAGAGCAAGAGGAGCATCTAATATAGCTCAAGATTATAACTATGATAATAGAACAAAACAATTAGTAAGAGACTATCAAAAGTCAAAAGGCTTACAAGTAGATGGAATAGCTGGAAACTTAACTCTAGCTAAAATGAATCAAGAAATAAAAGATAAAAACTATAAAATATGGCTTAAAACTCCACATATAAATAATACTGGAGAGATGATCCTAATAAATAAATCTTCTAATACTCTATACTTTATTAAAAATGGAGTAATACAAAATTCTTATCCTGTAGCAACAGGGAAAACAAGTCTTTTAACTCCAAATGGAAGGTTTAAAGTAGTAGTCAAAGCTATAAATCCAAGTTGGGGTGGCGCAGGAAGATATGCTCCTATAGCTGGTGGAGCTGCTAATAATCCACTCGGAAAGAGATGGATTGGAATTTCTTATGGTGGCGGAAGTAAATATGGAGTTCATGGAAACTCAAGTCCTAACTCTATAGGGACATATGCTTCCCTAGGATGTGTAAGAATGTTTAATAAGGATGTAGAAAAACTATATCCAAGAGTAAAGATAAATACTCCAGTTTGGATAGGAAATGAACCATTGCTAGAAAACTATGGCGTTAAATTTAAATAAAATAATAAATAAATGTAAAATGTAAAAAAGAAGAGTGCCTAGGGACTTCTCCCTAGGCACTCTTCTTTTGAGTTGCAAATCTATATAATAAGAAATGAACATATTTCAACTTATTCTTTTTATATAGATTAAAGTTCTCTTCTGTTTTCCATAGCCTTAGAAAGTGTCACTTCGTCAAAGTACTCAAGATCTCCTCCAACTGGTATACCGTGGGCTATTCTGGATACTCTTACTCCCAAGGGTTTTATCAGTCTGGATATATAGAGAGCAGTTGCTTCTCCCTCTACTGTGGGATTTGTGGCAAGAATTACTTCTTTTACCGTATCATCTGCCAGTCTGTTTAAGAGTTCTTTGACCTTTATATCACTTGGACCTATATTGTCCATTGGAGATATAACACCGTGTAGTACATGATACTGAGCTTTGTATTCACGTGATTTTTCTATGGCCATTATATCCTTTGCACCTTCCACCACGCATATTATAGATTTATCCCTATTTGCATTTTGACAAATCATACAAGGATCTATATCTGTAAGGTTTTGACAGATGCTACAGAGTTTTATCTTTTCTTTTGCTTCAAGTATAGCTTCTGATATTTTTTCAGCTTCTAAAGTTTCCATCTCAAGTATAAAAAATGCCAGTCTTTGAGCAGTTTTTCTACCTATGCCCGGCAATTTTGATAGCTGATCTATAAGGTTTGCTATCGGTAATGCGTACTGCTGCATAAACTGTTCCTCCTATTTAAAGTCCTGGTATATTCATTCCACCAGTTAATTTACCCATCTCTTTTGCCATCATATCCTCTGCTTTTCTAAGCGCTTCATTTACTGCAGCTAAAACTAAATCTTCCAGCATTTCTATATCTTCTGGATCTACTACTGACTCATCTATATCGATGCTAAGAAGTTCTTTTTTACCGTTGACTACAGCTTTTATTGCTCCTCCACCAGCTGTTACCTCAATTTCTTTTTCTTCCATTTCTTTTTGAGTCTGCTCCATTTGCTTTTGCATCTTTTGAACTTGTTTCATCATATTGCCCATATTTCCTCCGCCCATTCCTGGGAATTTACCTTTGCCCATTTTTACATCTTCCTCTCTTGTTTTTATTCTATTTCTACTATTTCTTCTCCAAAAATATCTAAAACTTCTTTTATAGCATCATCATCAGTTTTTTCTTCTTCCTTAGGCTTGTTTGATAACAAGCTTCCCAAAGAAAAATCTACTACTATATCTATATTAAAGTATTTTGATATCACTTGTTCTACTAATATTTTATTGTCTTCTTTACTTACGGCTCCATGATGGAATCCAAATCCTTCATCATAGTTTATTTCAATTTGATTATTTTCAAACTTCTCCAACTTTGCCTCTCTTATAAGGGCGTAGAGACTTACTTTTCTCGCCTTTATTTCTTTTAAAATTATGTCCCAATGATCAACTATAGTTTCAAGATCTAAATCTATAAAAGTCTCACCTTCGTTTTTTACTTCTAGATTTTCTTTTTCAGGCCGATAAAGTCCCTATAGTTGGTGTAAATTCAA
>CAZRHX010000001.1:24268-32219 GCA_964599855.1 uncultured Tissierella sp.
CCTGCCCACTTACCACAACACTTCTTGCATGGACAGTACCCAGTTAATTGAAATTTACCTATCAAACTACCTTTCTCACCTGATATTGATGAGGTACCTCTAGTTCCTTGAGGGAGTAAAGACTTTTTTACTCTATCTTCGCTTGTAGCTATATTTGTCTTTTCTTGTCTAGGGCTTTCTTTTCTTACTGTTTGTAGCGGAACAAAGCCTTCTTCAAGTCTTTTTATTCTCTCCAAAAGAGATAGTTCTGATTCTATATCTACCATTTTTATGATGGCAATCTCCAATATAAGTCTGATTTCCCCAGACCATCTTCCTTTGTTTTCAGCATCTATAAGTATATTCAAGGCACTTAGTATGAATTCTATGCTCATCTTCTCAGCTTGAGCTTTAAATTTTTCTATATTATCTATCTCTATTATAGTTTCAGGGTTTTTAGATGATTTTATTATCATCAAGTTTCTAAAATGTCCTATCAGATCTTTTACAAACCTATTTATATCTTTTCCACTTTGATTTATAGTTTCTAAAAAATCGAGAGCATCTTCTAGTTTCCTTTCTCTTATACTATCTATCATACTAAATAATGTATCCATATTTGCTATACCAAGTAAATCTAAAGCATCTTCGTACTCTATTTTTTTATCTGAAAAAGAAATACATTGATCCAGTAAACTAAGAGCATCTCTCATGGCTCCATCTGAATTTCTAGCGATTAAATTTAGAACTTCTCTATCTATTTCAATCTCTAGTTCATCACTTATCTTTTCCATATTTGCCACTATATCTGAAGCCTGTATCCTCTTAAAATCAAATCTTTGACATCTAGATAGAATAGTCTGGGGGATTTTTTCTGGCTCTGTAGTAGCTAGGATAAAGATAAGGTGTTTTGGAGGCTCCTCTAAGGTCTTTAAAAGAGCGTTAAAAGCAGCGGTACTCAGCATGTGAACCTCATCTATTATATAAACTTTTTTCTTTATATTTGTAGGAGGGTATACTACCTTTTCCCTGAGTTCTCTTATATCGTTTACACTGTTGTGACTGGCTGCGTCCATCTCTACTACATCTACAGTGGTCTCTTCTAATATCTCAATACAGTTTCTACACTTATTGCAAGGTTCACCATCTGTAGAATCTAGACAGTTTACAGCCCTTGAAAATATTTTGGCAGCAGAAGTCTTACCCGTTCCCCTTGTACCAGAAAAAAGATATGCATGACCTATATTTTCATTTTTAATTTGATTTTTTAAAGTTGTGGTTATGTGATGTTGACCTAGTAGCTCACGAAAAGTCTTAGGTCTATACCTTCTATAAAGAGCTTGATACATTTTTCTCACCCATCATTTCTATCGTTTATATCTATATTATATCAGATATATATATTTTTTACACCTCTAATAGTAGGGTCTTTTCCTTATTTGATAAATCCATAAGAAAGTAAATATCCTGCTATAAGTCCACCAAAATGAGCAGTTGCACTTATATTGGGAACTAAAATTGTAAGAAGTATATTTATTCCCAGCAGTTTTAAGATGCTCTTTCTACCCTCTGGAGTAACCATATCAGGATGATGTCTTATAAGATATGTAAAGGCTCCAAACATACCGAATAGACTTCCCGATGCGCCTGCTGAAATTGTTCCATAGCTTAAAAAATATGTCAATAAATTTCCACCCAGACCTGTAAGGAGGAAAAACAAGATATATTTTTTATGTCCCATAACTCTTTCTATTTGAGTTCCAAATATATATAGAGCATATGAGTTGAAAAAAAGATGCATTATCCCTATATGAATAAATATAGAAGTTATAAGCCTATAGTACTGACCATATTCTTTTACAAGTGGTGGAAAGAGGGCTCCAAATTTTAAAAGAGTTCTAGTATCGGTAGTTCCACCGTTCAAGGTTATAACTATGAAGTAAATTACCATTATAGCCAGAAGGACTGAATTGACTGGTGCTTTTTTTATATATTCCATAATATTTTCTTTATTCATTATATACCTCCATTTCTAGTGATTTTTATTTTCTATTCTTCTATTATATCATATGATATTGGTCTGGCTGGAAAATCTATTTTAAATTTTATTTTATCCCTTTTCCAAGTAAAATATTATCCCTTATGCTACTTATAAAAAGTTTTAAATAGTGATATAATATATTTATATAAATATAATTAAGCTAAGTAGGTGTGTTCAAGAAATTTTAAAAAACGTCCTTCCGTGAAAGAAAAAACACCTTTTATAAGTCAGTATTTATTTTCATAATTTATTCGAGCAAGAAGTAGAATTATATTAAACTAAAACAATTTATATCATAGGGAAGTGATCAACTTGTTTGGACTTGTTTTAATGGTCTTTTCAGGATTGCTATTTTTGTATTTAGGTTGGCGTATATGGAAAAAGGAAGAGATTACTCTAATTATTAGTCACCATTATAAAAAAGTTTCTGAAGAAGATAAAAAAGATTATACCGAGGAGATGGGCAAGTCAATTATTTTTATCGGAATAGGAATGATATTAACAGGAAGTATTGATTTTATTACGAAGACGGTGTACGGATGGTTGTTTTTCACTATATTTTCTATCTTAGCCTTTATGAAAATATTTAGAGCTCAAAAAAAGTATAATGATGGAATCTTTTAGATTCATGTTTGACATTTAAAGTCATCTAAGATATAATTAATTCTTGTAAGCAACTATGGAGAAATGGCCGAGCGGCTGAAGGCGCTCGCCTGGAAAGCGGGTAAACGTGTAAGCGTTTCGAGGGTTCGAATCCCTCTTTCTCCGCCATTAAAAATTTTGCCGTACTAGATGGGGAGCTAGCGGCACCCTATAACCTGCAAACCGCTATAGCAGGATTGAATTCCCAGTGGAGGTATTGCTATTGTAAGGCCTGCCCCTTGTAAGTGGCGTTGACGATTGGGTCTTGCGCAACGGAAACTCATGAACCCCGTCAGATCCGGAAGGAAGCAGCGGTAAGTGAACTCTTCCGTGTGCCGTGAGGTCGCCTGGTCCGAGTTAACTGCTTGGGTAACGCTTGGAATAGAATATCGATATTGGGTGTACGGCTACATATTAAAAAGTTAGAGTCTTAGGGCTCTAACTTTTTTTATATTTTAATTTTTTATGATATACTTACAATAGTAAAGTTGAAATCATGCTATATAATAATGAAGGGAAGTTTTTCAATGAAATCTTATTTAGATTATGACATTCCAATTATAAATACTAGCAATTTACCCACTTATCCTCTTCCAGAAATGGTAGAAACCCTTGAGCGTTTTTTAGAATGGGTTAAACCTTTAATAAGTGAAGAAGAGTATATCCATACAAGCAATATGATAGATTCTTTTATAGCTTCAGATGACGCTATAAAACTAGATAGAAAAATAAAAGAGATAGGAAGTAAGGATGATGATAGCTGGATTTTTGACTATTGGTTGAAAAGTTATTTAAAATCAAGAAAAGCTTTTGTTCCACATATAAATGTACCTATGGTGTATGAAAATCCAAATATAGACAAATTCACTGTCTCAAAAAAAGCCGCTGCTCTTATTTATGGACTTGCTCATACCTACTGTGATTTTAAAGAAAATGCTAGTGGAGAATATTATGTTGGCAAAAAAAGATTTTCTTCAGACCAATTTCATGGAGTTTTGGCATCTATAAATCATATTCAAAGGAATATGAATAGCTACTATATAAATAGCGATTTTTCAAGCAATGTAGTCGTCATCTACAAAAACCATATATATTCTTTAGAAGTGATAGATAGTGAAAATAGAGTTTGCAACTTAGACTCTATCCACAATACAGTTAAGGAGATCTATAGTGACAGTCTTTTGCCTCTACTTCCAAATATAAACTTTGTCACAGCCGAGCCCAATAAAGACTTAGCAGGAGACTATTTAAGTCAGATGCTCGAAAATCCTGAAAATGAAAAACTTTATAAAAAGATCAAAGATTCCATATTTGTATTGAACTTAGATGAAAATTCTCCCAGTTCACCCATAGAGGAACTTTACTCTTCTTCCATGGATAGTAAGTATTTTAACAGATGGCATGGTAAGGGATTAGAATTCTCTATAAGTAAAAATGGTATCATCAGCTTTATAAATGACCATAGCTTTTGTGATGGCGGAACTTCCGTCTATCTTGTAAATAAGGTGAATATCTTTATTGAAAATCTACAGTTTAAGGATTCCCTTGATAAAATCTCTTATGATGAGCTTTTGTTTCACATAGATGATAATATGTCTTCAAATCTTATGCAGTCATTTGAAGATTATAAGACCCTTATGGATACTTTTACAACTAGCTATGTAGACCTTGAAAATCTATCTCGTAAAAACTTGAGAAAGCATGGAGTTTTATCTGGTGATGGGTTTTTCCATATCGCACTTCAAGTAGCACAAGAGATGACTTTTAACAATATTCAAAACACATATATCTCAGTAGATATGAGGATGTTTTTTAGGGGAAGAACAGAGTCAAATCGTCCAGTTACTCCTGAAAGTAAAGCCTTTGTCTATGAGCTCTTGAATTCTAAAGAAGATGTTTTAAAGGAAAGAAAATTATTAAAGATAGCCTTAAATGCTCATCACGGTAGAAACGTTTTATGCAGATCGGGAAAAGGTGTTGACCGTTACCTCTATCTCTTAGAAAGGGTATATGATGAGTTTAAAGATGAGCTTGATATAAAAGAAAAGCCCCTTATTCTTGATAGTACAGCCTATAAAACCCTTTCATCTAACAGAATAGTAGCTACTTCCTTTGCACATGAAAACATTAAATATACTCATTTCCCTCCTGTCGATAAGCAAAGTTTTGGAATCTATTACCTTGTCAGCGAAAAATCTTTTGCTATTATAACATCTTTTAATGAAGAGATTTAATGAAAATCTAAAATATTCTATAGATAGGATGTTAGAGATTATCTCTTACGAATAATCTAGCGATCGTTCTCTTTCTTAAACTCTAAATAAATATAGAAAACCTACCTTTAAAGGTAGGTTTTCTATATTTACAAGCCATTTACTATATTTATTGGTTTTTCTCCTTTTACTACTCTTTCCATGTTTTCCCACGCATTTGCAAACATATCTTTGAGGTCTTGAGTGGTTTCCCCTGCTATATGACTTGTCAAAATAAGATTTTTGGCAATATCCTCAGGTAGATTTAAAAGAGGATGATCATCACTTGGTGGTTCTGGATAGATTGTATCAAGAGCTGCCATTCCTATTTGACCATCTTTAAGAGCATTGGCTAAATCGCTTCCATCTACAATTTTCCCTCTTGCTGTATTTACAAGAATTGAATCCTTTTTCATCAATTTAAGAGTTTCAGCATTTATCATGTTTTCAGTTGCCTTGTTTAAAGGGGTGTGAATAGTTATTATGTCGCAGGTTTTTAGAAGCTCTTCTAACTCCAAATATTCAATTCCATAATCTTCTTCTATATCTTTTTTTCTACTATTGGAATAATAACTTACCTTAGAGCCAAAGGCATCCAATCTCTTAAGAACTTCTTGACCAGTATCTCCAAGACCTATTATACCCACATGACTTGACTTGAGTGTTCTAGATCCTTTCTCATGATATTCTCTATAACTTTTTTGAAACTCAAAATTCTTTATATCTTTATCAGCTTGGACAGTTCTTCTAAGCGCTGCTAGAATAAGACCTATAGCGTGTTCTGAAACCGAAACTTTATTTACTCCTTTAGCATTTGCAACATATATGCCTCTTTCTTTTGCAGCTTTTATATCTATCCCATTAAATCCAACACCTATTGTCTGGATGAGCTTTACTCCTTCAAGATTATCTATTATATGCTTATTTAGCTTGCCACCGCCTAAAAGTATAAAATCTACATCTTTAGTTTTTTTTATCATCTCTTCATCTGTAAATCTCTTTTTTATACATTCTATTTCAAAATCTTCAGGTTTTTCCATGCCATACATTTCAACACTAGCTTCTGACATTGTAGTTAAAATTTTTACCATTTAAAATCTCTCCTCTATCTTTGCCTATATATTAAAATATTAACTATAATACTTATCATTGACCTTGTCTTGCAGATAGACATTTGTAAAATCATCTTTAGGATTCTTATACATCTCATAGCCTTCATCAACACAATCTGAGCATCCATCCCTTGGAATAGTTATAGCCAGTATCCTATATCCGCTGTCAGAACTTGAATTTATCCAATTCAATCCAGAACATCTGTCGCATCTTTTAAAATGTTGAATTTGTCTTTCTAAGATATTATCTGTATCATAGAAGATTTGTTTGGATTTTTTTACAATATCTATATTTTCAAACTTTTCTAAAGCTAATTTCTCCTTGTTTTTCCATCTATTTAAAACTATTTCTGATGTCTTTTTTATAGTAGCTGTAATGCTTGGAGCTTGTTTTAGTCTTTCACTGTCATAATCTGGTTCATGAACATTAGAATAATCTAAACCAGACATGGCTAGAATAATTCCTAAATTTATATAGGGAAGTGCTCCTTCTATAGAATATCCCCCTTCAAGTACTGCAATATCTGGATCTAGTATGCTATTTAATTTAGCATAGCCTTGGGCTGTAAAGTTCATATTGGTAATTGGATCTGTGTAGTGATTATCTTGACCCGCAGAGTTTATTATAATATCTGGCTTATAGTCTTCAAGTATGGGCATAACTACATTTTCTAAAACATATAAAAAACCTTCATCTCCAGTTTGAGGCGGAAGGGGAATATTGACATTGTAGCCATATGCAGAAGGGCCTCCAAAGTCTTCAATAAATCCAGTTCCAGGATATAGGGTTCTTCCATCTTGATGAAAAGATATAAAGAGAGTATCTTTATCGTTCCAGTAGATATCTTCAGTTCCATCGCCATGATGACAGTCTGTGTCCACAATAGCTACTCTCAATGGACCAAATTCCGCCCTCATCTTTTCAATCATAACAGCTTCAATATTGACCACACAAAAACCTCTGTCACCATAAACTATTCTGTGAGCATGGTGTCCAGGTGGACGAACCAGGGCAAAAGCTTTATCTACTTCTCCCTTCATTACAGCTTGAGAGCACCTTATTGCCCCACCAACTGAAATGAAATGTGACTCAGTTAGTCTGCTCTCTACATCTGGTACACAAAAATGTACTCTCTGAATATCTTTTATTTCAGCTAGAAGAGGATTAAACATCTCTATCCCTTCTATATCCTCTATACCTTCTTCAAATATCTGATCTTGAGTATATAGAAGTCTTTCTTCCCTTTCTGGATGAGTTGGACTTATAGCCCAGTCAAATGCAGGGAAAAATACTAATCCCAATTTATTTTTAGCTTTCATTGTCTTTATCACTCCTCAGTTTAAAAAGATGTCCAGGTTTTATCTGTGCTTTTACTCTTATGTTTTTTCCTTTTGTAAAAAAACCTTGGACCATATTGAAACTACTCTCTTCAGTTATTTCAGTTTCTATATCTTCTTTTTTTAGCCCCATAGAAAGAGCAGCTTCTTTTAGTAAAGATAAGGCCTTCTGCTTGGCTTCATCTAGAGAATAATTCTTAGGAATCTTCTCATAGACTCCTAGCTCTGGAACAGATAAAATCCCTTGAGCTGTATCAGCTAGCATTGTAATTTCAAGGGTTGTCTTAGCTAGTGCAGCTCCTATGGCATTGGCCACCTGGTAATTCTCTGGGAAATAACATGGTAATTCATAATGTTTTTCCAGTATAGGAGACAGTATCTTGGCTGGACCTCCTATTATACTTATAGATTTAGGCTCTACTTTCACCCCATATAATAATTCTTTGATAGTATAGACAGGTTTGCTATTTATATCTGCTAGTAATTCATCTGTTTTATTTTTTATAATCTCTGCCATAGTATCAAGTATAAGATTGGCTACTTTTTTAGCATCTATTTTTAAACTTTTACCTAAATCTTCCATTGCT
>CAZRHX010000002.1:0-259 GCA_964599855.1 uncultured Tissierella sp.
TAAAGAAGCTTACCGATAAAGAGATAATCAAAGCTTTTATTGTAAAAGATGACTTTGACTCTACTAGGGCAGAAAACTCTCTTGCTGATTATATTTTACTTGATGGAGGCATGGGAAGTGGAAAGACATTTTCTTATGAAAAGATAAGAGAAATAAAAAGACCATTTTTTCTTGCAGGAGGACTTTCTGCAGAAAACATAGGAGAAACTAGTTCTTTAGTTGGAGCTTTTAGTCTTGATATATCATCGGGTGTAGAAAC
>CAZRHX010000002.1:269-5729 GCA_964599855.1 uncultured Tissierella sp.
TAAAGCAAACACATGGGAGGGAAAACAATATGAAAAAAGGAAGATTTGGAGTTCACGGAGGTCAGTATATACCTGAAATATTAATGAATGCTGTTTTAGAATTAGAAGCTGCTTATGATTATTATAAAAATGATGATGAGTTTCAAGAGGAACTTACAGAATTGCTAAATGAATATGCTGGTAGGCCATCCAGACTATATTTTGCAGAGAAGATGACTAATGATCTAGGTGGAGCTAAGATTTATCTTAAGCGTGAGGACTTAAACCATACAGGTGCTCATAAAATAAATAATGTCCTTGGACAAGTTTTATTGGCCAAGAAAATGGGCAAAACTAGAATTATAGCTGAAACAGGTGCAGGCCAACATGGAGTAGCAACTGCAACTGCAGCAGCACTCTTTGGTATGGAATGTGAAATATTTATGGGTAAGGAAGATACAGAAAGACAAGCTCTCAATGTATATAAAATGGAACTTCTAGGTTCCAAAGTACATGAAGTTACATCTGGAACAGCAACCTTAAAAGATGCAGTATCAGAAACTATGCGTGAATGGACAAAGCGTATCGAAGACACCCATTATGTACTTGGTTCTGTAATGGGACCCCACCCCTTCCCTACTATCGTGAGAGACTTTCAAGCTGTTATTTCAAAAGAAATAAAAGAACAGTGTCTGGAAAAAGAAGGACGACTTCCAGATGCAGTTATTGCTTGTGTAGGTGGTGGTTCAAATGCTATCGGTGCTTTTTATAACTTTATCCAAGACGAAAATGTTCGTCTAATTGGATGCGAAGCTGCCGGGAAAGGAATCGATACATTTGAAACAGCTGCAACAATTTCAACCGGAAGTCTTGGGATTTTCCATGGAATGAAAAGTTATTTCTGTCAAGATGAATATGGACAGATCGCACCAGTTTACTCTATTTCAGCTGGCCTTGACTATCCGGGAGTTGGGCCTGAACATTCCTACTTAAATGATATAGGAAGAGCTGAATATGTTCCAGTAACCGATGAAGAATCTGTAATAGCTTTTGAATATCTTTCCAAAATGGAAGGTATTATCCCAGCAATTGAAAGTTCACACGCACTATCATATGCAATGAAACTTGCACCTACACTTTCAAAAGATAAGATTATCGTGGTAAATTTATCAGGACGTGGAGACAAAGACTGTGCTGCTATAGCTAGATATAGAGGAGAGGATATCAATGACTAGAATAAAAAAAGCATTTGAAAAGGGTAAGGCATTTATTCCATTTATAACTTGTGGTGATCCAAATTTAGATATTACTGAGAAGCTTGTATATGCTATGGAAGAAGCAGGGGCTGATCTGATAGAGATAGGTATTCCTTTCTCAGATCCAACTGCAGAAGGTCCCGTAATACAGGCCTCAAGCTTAAGGGCTTTCCAAGGTGGTGCTACAACAGACAAGGTTTTCGAGACTATAAAAAAGATTCGAAAAAACAGCCAAATACCTCTTGCTATAATGACCTATGCCAATGTAGTTTTTTCATATGGTACAGAAAAATTTGTTAAAACTATGAAAGAAATAGGTATTGACGGACTTATACTCCCTGATGTCCCTTTTGAAGAAAAAGAAGAGTTCTCTCTTATCTGTGAAGAATACGGTATAGATTTTATTTCCCTTATAGCTCAAACATCAAAAGAAAGAATAAATATGATAGCTGAGGATGCAAAAGGATTTATTTATTGTGTTTCTTCTTTAGGAGTTACAGGAACTAGAACTAACTTATCCAATGACATAGGAGCTTCAATTGAAATAATTAAAAAGAAAAGTGAAGTTCCATGTGCTATTGGTTTTGGAATTTCAACCCCCCAACAAGCGAGAGAAATGGCCCGTATATCAGATGGTATTATAGTAGGCTCTGCCATTGTAAAACTATGTGAAAAGTATAAAGAAGAATGTGTTCCCATTGTAAAAGAATATGTATTGGAGATGAAAGAAGCTATTAGAACTGTTCAATAAAAGGATCTACTATCAGTTAAATTATATAATATAAGACTCGGATAGATATCTATTATATAATTTATTAAATCGCTTTATACATCCTTTACTTTTAAAGCTAATTGAAAGAATAATCAAAAACAACTTGACAAATAAGCACTTTCCTATTATCATTATATACAATATAAAGATAATTTAAAATGTTGATGAGGCAAATATAATTATCATTGCTGAGATGAATAGGATTAGTTTTTATACCTTATTCCGCCTTCAAAGCGTTATTTGAAAATAAAAGCGTTATTTAATTTTAATTTAAATAACTAACATATTATTAGAGTGGCACCCAGAGTTTATTACTCGTCTCTTTTAAAGAGGCGAGTTTTTTTATAAAAAAATATCTATAAAGGAGAATTGTAAAATGAAAAAAAGAATCAGTTTATTATTAGTAGTGGTTATGTTATTTAGTATTGCACTGACAGCTTGTGGAACTAGTGAGCCAGCTGAGGATATGGAAACTGGTAAAGATGATGTAGGAAATGTAGAAGCCGAAGGTAAAAGTCTACAAGATATTATTGATAGTGGAAAACTTGTTTTCGGAACAAGTGCAGGTTATCCACCTTTTGAATTTCATACTTTAATAGATGGAAAAGATGAAATTGTAGGATTAGATGTTGAAATTGCAAAGCACATAGCCGATGAACTAGGTGTAGAACTAGAGATAAGCGATATGGATTTTGATAAGCTTTTAGGTGGGCTGTCAACTGGAATGTTAGATATGGTAATTGCCGGTATGAATCCAAACCCTGAGAGATTGAAAAAAGCTAATTTTACAGATATTTATTACGAGGCAAATCTTTCTGTTATAGTTCCTAAAGGTAATCCAGCAGAAATTGCTAAAGAAGAAGATCTAGAAGGAAAAAGCATGGCTATACAACTAGGTACAACACAAGAAGAAATTGCAAACAAGATAAAAGATGCCCAAGTAACAAGTTTAGATAAAAACTCAGATATAATTATGAACTTAAAGACTAAAAAAGTTGATTGTACAATTATGGAGACACCAGTTGCAGAATCTTTTGTAAAAGTAAATGATGACTTAATGATAGTAGAAGATTTAATTATTGACAGTGGAACTGGTGGAGTTGCTGTAGCTATTAACAAAGGAAATGATGAATTCACAGAAAAACTAAATGAAATATTAGCGGAATTAAAAGCCGAAGGTTTAATAGATAAATGGTTAGTTGAAGCAAATGAATTGAGCGCTAAGAGTATAGAGTAATTTTATATTTTTAATATAGTTCATTAAAAACAGATCTAGTTAAGCTTGAAAATAATACTTAAAATTTTAATCATCCTTTCAAGCCTAACTAGATTTCTTAAATTGCTGTCTTGAAAATATTCTTACAAGGAGACTTAAACATAGAAGTTGAAAATTAAATAATCAAAACTTAGACAAATTAGGAGTGAACAAATTGAACGTTATAGAACTACTTGTAAAATATAAATCTTATTACTTATTGGGAATCAAAATAACCTTGTTATTATCTCTTTTTTCTCTTGCTATAGGAACTACACTCGGAGCAATACTAAGTATTTTAAGACTATCCAAGTCTAAAATTTTAAGCTTTATTTCTACTGCATATATTGAGCTTGTTCGTGGAACACCAGTAATAGTGCAGATTGCCTTGGTTTTCTTTGGAAGTTATGTAATTACTGGTATAGATATGGATAAGTTCTTAGCCGCACTCATAGCTCTTTCTTTAAACTGCGCTGCCTATGTAGCAGAAATTATAAGGTCTGGTATACAGTCTATAGATAAGGGACAAACCGAAGCCAGTAGAAGTCTTGGAATCTCTAGCGGTCAAACTATGAGACATGTAATCTTACCACAAGCTATAAAAAATATATTGCCAGCACTTGGAAATGAATTTATTACTTTAATAAAAGAAACCTCTATAGCTTCAACTATAGGAGTAGCAGATCTTATGTATGCATCAAAGATAGTTCAAAGTAGTAGCTTTCAACCATTTAATCCATTGATAATAGTAGCAATAACATATTTTATAATTACATTTACATTATCTAGATTGGTAGGATTATTTGAAAGGAGACTGGCACAAAATGATTAAAGTGGAAAATTTAAATAAATTCTTTGGAGATAAACATGTATTAAAAGATATAAACTTAGAAATAAAAAATGGTGAAATCATTGGCTTAATAGGGCCTTCCGGCTCTGGTAAAAGCACTCTCATCAGATGTATGAATTACTTAGAAGAACCAACTTCGGGTAACATATATATTAAAGGTAAGAATGTAGCCACTTCAGGAAAAGAAATAGATAAGATAAGACAACAAGTAGGGATGGTCTTTCAACACTTTCACCTATTTCCTCATAAGACCGTTCTTGAAAATATAACTTTAGCTCCTATCCTAACAGGTAAATTATCAAAAAAAGAAGCTGAAGAAAAAGCTATTGAACTATTAGAAACTATGGATTTATTAGAGAAGAAAGATGCTTATCCTGCCTCCCTCTCTGGTGGTCAAAAACAAAGGATAGCTATAGCCAGAGCGCTTGCTATGAACCCTGAAATAATGCTATTTGATGAGGTTACTTCGGCTCTTGATCCAGAAATGGTTGGAGAAGTTTTAAATGTAATGAATGATCTAGCTAAATCAGGTATGACAATGATAGTAGTAACACATGAAATGGCCTTTGCAAAACAAGTAGCCGATAGAGTAATATTTATGGCTGACGGAAGAATTGTAGAGGAAAATAAAGCGAAAGAGTTATTTGAAAATCCACAAGATCCTAGAACAAAAGAATTTTTATCAAAGGTTTTAGATTACTAAATATTTAAGTTAAAAACTAAAATAAGTGAGGGGGAGAAAAATGCAAAAAGGTTTTGTAATTATACTTATATTGGCTCTTATAATTGGAATATTCGCAATAAGTAATAGTGGTGTAGTATCCATTGATTTCATAATTGCAGAGGTAGAATTATCCCAGGCCATAGTAATTTTCATTTGTGTCTTATTAGGAGCACTCGTTGCAAGTATCTTTGGACTCATAAGACAAATGTCTCTAAAAAAAGAAATTAAAGAACTTAAGGCAAAGAACAACTCTCTTCAAATAGAATTAAACCAATCAATTATAAATTCTAAAAACAAAGAAGAAAAACTTGATTTGCTAAATTCAGAACATAGTTATGAGATAATAGATGCTAATAAAGAAAATGATTTTTACAAAGATTGAGCTCATAAAACAGTAAAAAACAGATACAAGTTTTATTACAGTGCTTTCAATAAGAAAATAGGTCCTATATAAGTAATTACTTATATAAGACCTATTTTAATTTTTTAATTCAAATAGCAAGTTTCAAAGGCAGATGTTAGCCTATAGCTTTCTTAGTTAAAATAAAATTCAATTATTTAATCTTAGTTTCTGCTGCTTTTAACTTTTTGACATTACTAGCTATTACTAACTCTTTTTGATCA
>CAZRHX010000002.1:5829-24605 GCA_964599855.1 uncultured Tissierella sp.
TATTAATCTATCTACTTTTGCTGCTGCAGCTTTATCTTCTGCATCTTTAATCTTAGCTTCTGCTGCTTTTAACTTTTTGACATTACTAGCTATTACTAACTCTTTTTGATCATCTGTCAATGCATCATATGCTTCTCTTGCTGCTTTTACTTTAGATACATAATCTTCTGATATGTTTGTTTCTGCAGCTCTGAATCTTGATATTAATCTATCTACTTTTGCTGCTGCAGCTTTATCTTCTGCATCTTTAATCTTAACTTCTGCTGCTATTAACTTTTTGACATTACTAGCTATTACTAATTCTTTTGTTTCATCTGTCAATGCATCATATGCTTCTCTTGCTGCTTTGACTTTAGATATATAATCTTCTGATATGTTTGTTTCTGAAGCTCTGAATCTTGATATTAATCTATCTACTTCTGCTGCTGCATCTACATCTATATCTGGATCTGTATCTTCTAATAATGATGAGTAGATAGAACTAGATAGTAATCTATACAGATGTTGAGGATGAGCTTTGTTAGTTAGGTCTCCTGTAAATAATGTAATATTTCTATCATTTGACCTATCATTGATACCATAGATTTGACCTTTTGCCGCTGTATTTCCTGGCCACCATCCTTCTATATAGAAATCATCTTCATCACTAATTTTTGCTAATACTTCAGTTGTTGATGGAACTTTTGTAATAACTGTACCTCCTGCAATATAGATAAAGTCATCTTTATCATATGATTCAGTTATTATATTGTCTTGTGAATATTGTCCATTTAGTAAACCTTCATGTGTTCTGCCTGTAGTCCTAACTTCTAATCCAGCTAGAAGTTCTGACCTTACAAAGTTTGAAGCTGAAGTACCTATTCCTACATAAGGCTTTCCAGATTCAACTGCTTCTTTATCAGCTCTACCTGTTGAGTCAACAATTATATTAGAATCTTTATCTTCAACAATATCAAATCCAAGCTGTTCTAAAACAAATCTAGTTTGACTTGCTAAAGCCGTTGAAGCTATCTTTGGAACTACTAATGGTTTTGTTTTTACATTTCCTTCTAAGCTAGATACTCGAAGTAAATAATCATTCTTTATTTGGTTCATGTTTTCTTTAGAAACTATAAAGTCTCCTTTATTGTAGTCTGAACTGTCGCCAGTAATAATATCTACATCTTTTCCTTTGCTTAATAATTCATTTACTGCTTTTACAGCATCATTGTTATTGTTTTTAATTACATACTTTTCAGATATTTCATTTATAGCTGTATTTGGAATATTTAATTCTTTAACTTGTGATGTTTTATTATCAAATAAACCTTTTTCTCTTACAACAACTTTGTCATATCCTTTCATAGCTGGAAAATTAATTACTAATTCTGCGTACATTGCGTCCCAATTAGATTCATCGGAACCTTCACTTAGGATTGAATTAGCAAGACCTCTTTTAGCTTGTCTCATTGGAACTATAATACTTCCCGCTGGATAAGTTACACCATTGAAGACTACTTCTTCAGTGGATTTTTCTACTCTTGCGCCGTTTCTTAATAAATACTCTATAGTATTATAGACTTCTAGTTTATTCTTTTGTAAATTTTCATCTAAAGGTAAAATATAATATTCTGGGAAATAGTTTTCATTATCTCCTCTTTTTCTACCTACTTGTTCACCTTTTTTATCAATGTGCCATGTATCTACATCTCTATTATCTTCATTTTCTATACCTCTTAAGTTGATCTTAAGTTGATTCTTATATAATTCATCTTTATTTTCTAGAACATAGTTAGTTGAACCTAACATTGCATATACTGCAGCATCGTTAGAGTCTTGGTTTAATTCTGGTACTTCTACAGTATGACCTAAAGCACCATGGATTAAAGAATATACACCAGTGTATGCAGTAGTTGCATCATCCCATCCATCTTGATAGTCAAATAATGGAATAATATAACCATCATATTTAGTATTAGCTATTCCTGCATCTCCCATAGCCCTAGCATTTTCTATAGCTCCTGGTTTTCCGTCTACATCTCCGGTTTCAGGATTTCTTGGTCCACCCATCAATAGATCATATTCAAAATTTGGCTCATGTGGTGGTGTACATGGTTCAATTAAGAATTCTTTTACAAAGCCATGTAAATCTAAAAAAACTAAAGGATTCCATTCAGTTATGGTCCTTGTTATATTTTTGGTTTCTTTCATTACTTGATGTGCGTTATCTCTATTTAAATCAAATCCATCTATGTTTTGTCTTGTATTGTAAGCTCTACCATCTGGATTTTGTGTTAAATTAAATACTAGAATTAAATCTTCTAATACTTCATCTACTTTTAGAGTAACCTCTGTGTCTTTATCTTTATCAAATGTTATTTCATCTTGATTAGCAAAAAGTTCCATAAAGCTTAATTGTGCATCAACTGCTGGAGCTTCATCTGGATGAACATTGTTTACAAAAATTGGAACTTGATAATCATTCATTTGATTGTTATCGATCTTTTGAATCATATCTTTAGGATTGTTTAGAGATTCTACTTTTGTAGTATTTAAGTACTTATCTATTGCATCTTTGTCTTTTGCAATAATAACAAAATGCATATCTCTACCTTCTGTACTCTTACCAATTGATCTATATTCAAAATATCTATCTGATTTAGATTCTGAAGTTTCAATCATCTTATCTATGGCAGGCTTCATTTCCTCCCAAGTATGATAATTGTCATATGCATTAATTTTAAGTTCTTTAGTCAATGTAGTTTTTGAATCAGTAACCTTTAAATCATAAAATCCAACTAATTGTGGATATGCAGTACGTGGATAAGGCCTTCCTGATAAATTGACTGTATTAAAGGTTAAGTCAGTCTTTATAGTAGCTTTAACTGTATTTCCTTCAACAGTTGGTTCTTCTAAGAAACTAATCCAAGGTTCACCAACAAAATCTCTTTCTTCATTGACCCATTTTTTCCATTGATCAAAGCTTTTGTTTCCCAATGTCCATTCTAATTCTTCTAGATTTGGAGTATAGGCAAACGTTACCTCAATATCTATTTCTCTTGCTTCAGTCATGGAAATTTTATCGTTACTTACTTTTATTTGTGGTTCAGATGGCTTTTCATCTTCAATCTTAGCTTCTGCCGCTATTAATTTTTTGACATTACTGGCTATTACTAAAGCTTTTGCTTCTTCTGTCAATGCATCATAAGCTGTTCTTGCTGCTTGGACTTTAATAATATATGCTTCTGATACTGCTTCTTTTGCTCCAAACCTTGATATTAGTCGATCTACTTCTGCTGCTGCTTTAGCATCATTATTAGTTTGTTGTTCAATAACATTCTCCGCTACTGCAGTCTGTGGCATTACGGATATGAACATAGATAACACCATTACAAGCGCTAGTAAGAGTGATATAGATTTTTTCTTTCTATGATTACTATACATATCAAATCCTCCTTTTAAACAATGTAACTAGCTATAATCTTCCACTTCCCATACTCTTTTTTTAATTTAATATTAATTTCACTTGTCTTACTTCTTTCTTTTAGTAAGATTTTAACATCTGCTTCGAATTTTAATTGTGATAGGCTGATTGATAAAATGTCTTGAAGTTCTCCCAACTCCATATTCACATACTGGGGATGATATAAAAAGATATTTAATGGAACTTCCTTTTGAAAGTCTGTATCAAAAAAACTATACAATTTTAGTCTGTCACCATTATAATAGGCATTAAAAAAATCTTTTAATGTTTTTGTTATCCATTTATTATAATCTCTCCTATCACCACCTACTTGAGCTTCCATTTGATTGATATCACCACCTCTTTGATTTTCCACTTGATTGATATCACTCTCCTTTAATGAAACTTTTATCTTCTAAATCTAATCTTTGACTACAATTTAACACTATCATAATCTATTATTTTAGTCAAAGCACAATAAAAAAAGTTTTTAATTTCAAATTTTTTATTCCTCTATATATATTATACTCAGAAGTTTTTATTTTAATCATCAAATATATTAGTACAGTTCATCTTTTTACATTATATTTATATCTTTTTAAAAGCCTTATCTAAATCCTCTATTATATCTTCTAGGTCTTCTATACCTACAGATATTCTTATCATGCTTTCTGTAAGGCCAAAATCTTTTAGCTTTTCTCTTGGGTAAGATCTATGCGTCATAGCTGCTGGAAGCTCTATAAGTGTCTCACAGTCTCCAAGACTTACTGCCAGTTGTGCAAGTTCTAGGCTCTCTACAAAGAGCTTTGCATCTTCTAAATCTCCATCTATTTCAAAAGCTATCATAGCTCCGAATCCATTCATTTGCTTTTTTGCTATTTCATGACCTTTAAAGTCTGCAAGTCCTGGGTACATAGTCTTTTTAACTTTGGGATGATTGTCTAAAAACTCTGCTACTTTTTTTGCATTTTCTTCATGTTGTCTCATTCTTAAAGCCAGTGTTTTCAGGCCTCTTAACAAGAGCCAAGCATTGAAAGGACTCATCACACCACCAAACTCACACATGTACTCAAATTTCAAACTATTTATATAGTCCATATCTTTAGATATAGCTACTCCCCCAACAGCATCTCCATGACCTGATATATATTTTGTAGCACTGTGAACAACTACATCTACGCCTAACTTTAGTGGGTTTTGCAAATATGGTGTTGCAAATGTATTGTCTACTACAACTTTTATCTTTCTTCTTTTTGCTATTTTAACTATTTTTTCAATATCTATTAAAGAAAGATCTGGATTTGATGGTGTCTCAAAGAATATAAGCTTTGTATGATCATCTATAACTCTCTCTAGTCTTTCTAAGTCTGTTAAATCACAGATTTTATAGTCTATCTTGTATTTAGGTAAAAGTTTAGTAGCTACTCCATAGCTGGACCCATAGAGTGTTCTATGAATTATCATATTGTCTCCAGGAGCTAAAAAAGAAAATAGGCTACTGCTAATAGCTGCCATACCAGAGGCAAATGCTACTGCAGCTTTTCCACCTTCTAATTCGGCCATTCTATTTTCAAATAATCTTAAAGTTGGATTGTTACCCCTGGTATATACATAGTCATCTGATTCAAAACTCATCACTCTTTCCACATGGTCCATATCGTCAAAGACAAATGTAGATGTCTGATAAATTGGTGGGTTTAAAGCATTGTTAGCATTCTTTCCTTTACTTCCACCATGAATAGTTTTTGTATCAAATTTATAGTTTTTATTCATTTTAATCCTCCATAATATATTATAGTTTTTCTCATTATATTTTAAAATATAAAACAAACCTTATAGCGTCTGTTTACATATATGAACTAGACATTATAAGGTTTGTTTTAACTAAATTCTTTTTTTATTTTACTCTTATTTAAGCTTACCTTGTACTTCTAGTTCATATAAGAAATATGGCATCTGAATTGCCCACCAGTCCCAATCATGGTTTACATCTTCGCCCCAATAGTCAACCCATGCAGGAATACTTTTAGCCTCTAAAACATATTCTAATAGTTGAGTGTCTCTTATTGAGTCGTTTTCCCATGCACCTCGTCCTGTACATATTATAATATTACCTTCTCTATATGTTTCTAGATAATTATTGTCTTCCATATTCATTAGATAATCTACGGGTGAGTTTATATATACATCAAAATCTCCTAAGTTTTCTCCTACGAAAAATCTAGCATCATAAATTCCACTTAGAGCTATAACAGTATCAAATATATTAGGGTGTCTGAAATAGAAGTTAGCACTATGATATGCGCCCATACTGCAACCCGTCGTAATCATTCCGTCATAGTAATTGTTATGGTCTCGGATAAATGGAACTAATTCTTCAGTTATATAAGCGTCATAAGCATTATGATGCTTAGCTCTATCGCTCACTGGTCTATCTTTATTTAGCCAAGTTTCATTGTCTATACTATCTACAGTATAAACTCTAATCTTTCCACTTTCAATATAAGGTCTACAAGCTTCTATCATACCAAAGCCTTCATATTCAAAAAATCTCCCTCCTGATGATGGAAATACTATCATTGGTTTACCAGCATATCCATAACTGTTGAACTCCATCTCTCTTCCTAATCTCGAACTATAAAATGAATGATATTCTTTTTTCATATACTTTGCCCCCTATCGATTTACAGTCTACCATGTTCTCGCTACAATAAATTCTATAGCTTCTGTCAAAGATTCTCTATCATGAGATCTTAATATTATTCCATAGTTACCAATAGCTGCTGCAAAGATTGAAGCAATTGGACCATTGTATACAAATAAGTCTCCATACTCTCTAAGTGCATCTTTAATTGAGTTGACATGTTGTATACCCCTGCCTTGTTTACGTCCAATATAAACAGCACAATATGGAGCTTTTCCCATTGCTTCTAAAGTTTCTCCACTTACCAGCTTTGCATATAAATGATATAAATCGGAATCTGTTGAATAATTAAACAAATCCATAGAAAGTCCTCCTGGCGGTCTTAAATTAGCTTCTAATGCTATTAATTCTCCCTCTTCAGTTCTAAAGAATTCAAGATGGAAAAAAGCTTCTCTTACATTAAATGCTTTTACTATATCCAAACCATATTCTTTTAAATCTTCTGGTATATCTATTTGATTATAGTAGTACATATCAAGATTTTCGTTTACGATGTCCATAACACCATTGTCATAGATAAAAGAATTCATAAAGATAACTTTACCATCTCTATCAACTAATCCATCGAATGTGTGTATATCACCTTCTATAAACTCTTCCATAATATAATCTTCTTGGAAATCATTACTAAAAAACCATTCTAGTTCCTTGTCATTGTTTAACTTGAAGGTATTAGAAGCTCCTACACCTATATCTGGCTTTACACATACTGGGTATCCAACTTCTCTTATAAACTCTTTTCCTTCTTTTATATTTGCAGTAATTTTCCCACGTGCAACTGGAACTCCTACTTCTTTAAAAATTTCCTTCATCTTAGATTTATGCTTTATTGCTCCCATATCTTCTTCTTTAAATCCAAAAACGTTGAAATCCGTTCTCAGGCAAGCATCTTGATATAACCAGTGCTCATTGTGAGATTCTATACGATCAATCTTTCCATATTTAAAAGTAAAGTAGCCACATGCCTTTAACATTTGATCATAATCTTCCATATCTTCAACACGATAATACTCTGTCAGAGCTCCCTTAAGCTCGTCATCTAGGAAATCATAGTGAGCAGATCCTAAACCTAAAACACGAACTCCCTCTTGTGCTAAACGTAAAGCAAAATATTTAAAGTTAGATGGAAAATCAGGTGATATAAATACATAATTCATAAGCTCGCCTCCTATTATAAATGAAATTTAGAATTATTTGAAAATATACATAATAAAACTATTATAACATGCTTACAGGCTTATTCAAAGTTTTAGACGTACAAATCTCTTTTTATGGCTTTCATGCCAATATATTATCTATGCTCATATTATCTTTAGCTATATGTTTTGAATTATAATCTAACCTAAAGTATACCTTAAATTCTCTTGCATCATAATCATATTCTTTCAATATCTTTATCAGCAAATCCCTAATCTCATTGGCACCAAATTTTGTACTTATATATATTTTATTTTTTATCTTTACTGGAGAATCGATATTTGTTTTTTCTTTAGAAAAATAATTTCTCTTTTGTCCATTCATATTGGTTTTTTTTATAAAAGTTAAGAATAATTCTTCATCTAAATTTATAAATATTTTACATGCTTCAATATATAGAGACTTCCAAGTCTTAGCCTCTACAATTTCATCATTTAAGAATTTGAATCCATAAGGTCTTATATGGGTGAAATTTTCTAATAGATTATGCTCAATTGTATTATCTACTTTATAGTTTTCGTACTTATCACCACTATCTTCTAAAAGATCCAATTGTCCATATTCAAGTCCTATCTCTTCTTTTATATTAGATATTTCCTCATAAACATTATCCAACTTTTCAGGTAGATATCCTTCAGAAATAAAATATCCAACTACAAACTCTATTTCATCTAGTAGTTCTTCAAGTATATGATTTATTTTTACTGCACTTTCTGGTAAATGTACTTTGATAGATTCTATTATTTCTTTGATAATATCCACCTCCTACAGACTATTATATAAGATTATATAAAACACTTCTATTTACTTATTAATCCTTGGACTTGATTTTATTATTTAAAAACATATAAAATATATAAGTTATATAGGTATGAAAAAACAAAATAAATAACCTGATATGGGAACTAAGCTTAAAGTAATAAAGTTGACAGCATTATTAGTAATTATTTTTAATCCTTTCACAGGCCTCTCATATATATTATCTGGCTTCTCCTGCAATTGTCCATCGCTTCCCATATATTTGCTTTGTAAAACTACGCCTATTATACTATCAAAGATAGTTCCTAAAAATCCTAATATCGATACAAAGATCATACCTTCTAGTCCAAATTGTGGAAGTACAAATATAGAAAGCAATAAGCTTCCTAAAAATCCAGCAGCAAATCCCGCTAAAGACACTCCACCAGATAACCCACTTGGCATTGGCTTTCCAGTTAGAATATTGAAAACTTTTCCCTTGCTCATCATCCCAATTTCCGAAGAAAAGGTATCTGCTGCTGCTGCTGAAAACACTGCAAACGCAAGAAGCAACACTGATTTGTTTTCAGGATAAATATATGTGATCCAAACTACTATAGAAGCTGGCAAAGAATTTGAAAGAACCTGCTTCCAATTTCTAGCACCACTGTCTTCTTGAAGTGACTCAGCCTTTCTTTTATATCCATTTTTCAACTTACTTACAGCACTTCCCAATACGAAAAATACCAATAAGCTAATTCCTATCCATTGTCCTCCCAAGGCATATAAAGTGATTGCAGTAAGAGATGCTGCTACGATACCATCTGGTGTTATTGAATTGAGCTTATAGGCTGTAATGAGTATTGCAAAGGAAAACGCTATGTAGATAAATAGACCACTACTGGCAAATTGAAGACAAAGCGTGGCAAATAATCCTGAACCTATAGGAAGTATTAGATTGTCACAACCTTTTTTTCCAGTCAGTTCAATAAAGGCTGAAAAAGCAGAATTTAAGATAGCAATAAAAATCGCCATAGGAAGGCTTACACTTCTAAGAGTTTCGCTTCCCTGCAATAAAAGTATAGACCCTAATGTTACAATAAATGCTGCAATTGCAACTGTTAGGCTACCTGCTAAAGTTTTCTTAGGAGCAAATGAAAAGGGATGACTTTTACCCCATCGTCCACCAACAATAGCTGCTAGACCATCTCCGTATGCCATTGTAAGAAGACCTATAAAGGGAAGTGTCATCCATTCCAATATAAAACCTGCTCCAGATAAAACAAACATACTTATGGCATAATATACAGTTCCAAGGCTATCGTCATCTCTTTCCATGGCTGGTATTAAATTGTGTCTAAGGCTTAAGCTGTTAATTACAATAAAGCTAGCTGGAATAAACAATATGGCCCATATGTTTGTAAAATAAACAATAAAAAATACCCAGTTTCCAACAAATATATGAACAAATTTACGTGATGTTTCAGATGCCCCCCTACTCATACGAGCAATAGCAGTTGCAATTCCAAGTATTAAAAAAATATACCCCATTGACCATAAGATTATCCTTATATTTTCCATATTATCTCCTTTTTAAAAATTGATATTATTTAATTATAGCAGACAAACTATCTAAGTTCTAGTCTTAAATCAATCTGTCAAAATGCTATTGAGCTTAGAGTTTAAGGCATCAAAGGATGATACATATTGTCTTTTGCTTAAGCAATTATATCCATTTTTTCTAACAACATTCATAATTTCCCCATAAAATAATGCAGAACTTGCCACCGCTATTCGACTATCTTTATCAAATAGTTTTAAATTCTTAAAAAATACTTTATATTTTTTTTCAGCAATAAAAGCTAAGCTTTCCCATACCTTTATGAAATCATCATTTATAATATTAGTCTTAATAGATTCAATAGCTCTTGGAAATTCATCTAATAGATCAACCGGTATATATATTCTGCCTTGCCTATAATCTTCACCTATATCTCTTAATATATTTGTTATTTGCATAGCTTCTCCTAAACCTAGTCCTACTTCTCTTAAATTTTCACTGTTTTCTCTAGCTATTATAGGTAAAAGCATAAGCCCTACACTTCCCGCTACATAGTAGCAATATCTTTCAAACTCTGCCATATCTTTGGGCTGAGTAAAGTTAAAGTCCATTTTTTGACCCTTTATCATGTCATAAAAGGGTTCTGTATCTATTGGAAAACGATTAAATGTATCTTCAAGAGCTCTAAAAAGAGGGGTATCTGGTATATTTCCTTTTGTAAATCTATCTAAGTCATTCTCCAATTTTAACAACTTATCTATACTATTAAAAAGGTCTATAGTGTCATCTGCATGTCTACAAAATGCATACACTGTATATATACTATTCCTTTTTTCTCTGGGCAATATAGAAAAGGCTTTATAAAATGATTTAGAATTTTCTTTTATGATGTTTTCACAATATCTATAGTCATCTATAAGAGTCATAGCTATTATCTCCTTAGTTGTTGTATTTTTGTAACTTAGATAGTATATACCCCTAAAAGAAGAAAATAAAATTTTATTTTAAATATTCCCTTTTTTCTGATAAATACTACCTTTTAAAGGGTAGTAAGTAATTTATAAGGGGGAATTTAATATGAGTAAAAAAATAATTGTTATAGGTGGTGGCGTTGCAGGATTAGCTTCCGCTATAAGACTTAAATCTCATGGTTTCGACGTAGAGATATATGAAAAAGAAAAAACTTTGGGTGGGAAAATGAATACAATAAGAGAAAATGGTTTTACATTTGATGTAGGTCCTACCATAGTAATGATGCCAGATGTCTATAGAGATGTCTTTAAAGAAGCAGGCAAGGATCCAGATGATTATATGGATATGGTAAAAATTGATCCAATATATTCCATATTTTATCCGGATGGAGAAAGAGTTGATGTTTCTACAGATCTTCCTCATCTTACAGACTATTTAGAGGGAATAAGCGAAGAAGACGCCGCTGGATATCTAAGGTATATCTCAGAGACATATGATAGATACTTGATTGCAAAGAATCATTTTATTGAGAAAACATTTAGAAAAGCAAGTGATTTTTATAATCCAAAAACTCTTTTAAATGCATTAAGACTTAAAACATTTGATAGCGCATATCATTCAATCTCCAAATATATAGAAGATGATAAACTCCAAAAGCTTTTAAGCTTTCAAACACTTTATATAGGTATATCTCCCTACAATGGTCCTTCAATCTATAATATAATACCTTTAATTGAAATGATCTATGGAGTATGGTTCATAAAGGGTGGCATGTATGCTTTAGTAGAGGCTATGGAAAGATTATTTAAAGAAATGGGTGGGAAGGTCTATCTAAATTCAAATGTAGATGAAATAATAATAGAAAATAAAAAAGCTATAGGTGTAAGAATTGGAGATAAAACTAATTTATCTGATGGTGTTCTTTGTAATGCAGATTTTCCATATGCCATGAAAGAATTGATCCAAGATGAAAATAAAGCCAAAAAATATTCTGATGAGAAAATCGATAAAATGGATTATTCTTGTTCTTGTTTTATGCTTTACTTGGGAATTGATAGGGAACTAGATGGATTTGATGTGCATAATATAGTATTTGGAAAGGATTTTGATGGAAATATAGATGATATATTCCAAGGAAGACTTCCTATGGATGCTTCTATGTATTTTTACAGACCTACAATGTTAGATAAGTCTCTTGCTCCAGAAGGGCAGGAAGTTTTATATGTACTAGTTCCTATACCAAACTTAAGCTTTGAAAATATAGTATGGGATGAAGAAACTATAGATTCTTATAAAAGTCATATATTTAGCCAAATAGAAAAACTTCCAAATATGGAGAAAATCCGAGAGAATATAGTCTTTGAAAAAGTATATACTCCAAAAGATTTTGAAGAAAGATTTAACGCCTATAATGGTGCTACATTTGGCTTAGCTCCAACACTTATGCAAAGCAACTACTTTAGACCTCAAAATAAATCTAAAACAGTTGACAATCTATATTTTGCAGGCAGTTCGATCCATCCAGGTGCAGGGGTTCCTATAGTTTTAACTTCAGCAAAGCTTGCAGTAGAAAATATATTGATAGACTATAAAGAAAGTAGACAAGCAAAGATATGAATTATATATTTATATTTATAACTTTTTTATGGGTATTAGAATTTTTTATATTCCCTTCTTTAAAAAAAGAAGAAAAATCTGACAAAAACAGTTTCTCTATTATACTATTTTCTATTCTATCAATAATAATAATAAATGCTATTATGTATTTTGCAAATCTCTTTACAATAGAGGTTTTCAGTTTGAAAGTTATAGCTTTAATAATATATACACTAGGACTCGTCTTAAGGTATTGGTCTCTTATCCTTCTTGGAAAAAATTTTTCAAGAGATGTCGAGGTTACAATGGATCAAGAACTTGTAAGTCATGGTACATACAGGTATGTTCGCCATCCTCTCTATCTGGGGCTGTTTTTACTAGTCATAGCAGTACCGCTTTATGTTGGAAATATAATTATTTTTTTCTTAGCTATACCACTTATGTTTAAATCAATAAGCATTAGAATTTTAGAAGAAGAAAAATTTATGGAAGAGACCTTAGGAGATAGATACATTTCTTGGAAGAATAAAAGGTATAGGTTTTTACCCTTTATTTACTAAAGATAGGAGGTAAATATTATGAAAAAAGTTTTAATAATAGGTTCAGGCCTTGGCGGCCTTTCAGCTGCTATAAGTCTGGCATCAGAAGGATATGATGTGGAAATATTTGAAAAAAACGATAAAGTTGGTGGTAAGCTAAACTTTTTAGAAAGAGAAGGCTTTAAATTTGACCTAGGACCTTCTATCTTTACCATGCCTCACATCTTTAACGAACTCTTTAAATCTACGAATAAGAATATGGAGGACTACTTCACTCTAAAGCCAGTAAATCCACACTGGCGAAGCTTTTTTGAAGATGGAAAAATTATAGATCTTATACCATTTGACAAAAAAAACAACTTTAGAGTTACAAATTTATCTCTTCATGATAAGAGACAATTAGAAGATTTTCTAAGCTATTCTAAAGAACTCTATGATATAACTGAAAGAGGCTATTTTGCCAAAGGACTTGATACCATTAGGGAAAATATAGATGAATATGGAATCCTAAGTCTTATAAAGGATTTGGATGCATATGCTACTATGGATGAAAAGGTGAGAAAACATATAGATAATGAGTATCTAGTAGATATAATGAATTTTTTTATAAAATATGTAGGCTCCTCCCCCTATAAGGCTCCCGCTCTGCTAAACTTACTCCCATATATACAATATGAATTTGGACTCTGGTATGTAGAAGGCGGAATGTACAATCTAGCTCGTGGTTTAAATAAACTGCTAGGGGAATTAAATGTTAAGGTAAACTTGAATTCAGAAGTGGAAAAAGTAATTAAAAAAGGAGATAAAGTGACATCTATAAGGCTAAAGGACGGACAAATCATAGATGGAGATATTATTGTATCAAATATGGAAGCCATACCTCTCTATGAAAATCTATTAGATATGGATGATAAATTTTTAAAAAGACTAGAAAAATTTGAGCCAACTTGTTCTGGCCTTGTAATACATTTGGCCCTAAAAAAGAAATATCCCAGCCTAGCCCATCATAATTTCTTTTTTTCTAAAAATCCTAGGGAACATTTTGAAACTGTCTTCCAGAAGAAAAAACTTCCAACAGATCCAACTATCTATCTGGTAGCACCGACTAGAACAGACCCTACACAGGCTCCTAGTGAATATGAAAATATAAAGATACTTCCTCATATTCCCTATATCACAGAGGATATAAAAAAAGAAGACTATGAATCTCTAAAGGAAAGAATCTATATAAAACTTGAAAATATGGGATTAGAAGCTTT
Source organism: uncultured Tissierella sp. (assembly GCA_964599855.1). GTDB lineage: Bacteria > Bacillota > Clostridia > Tissierellales > Tissierellaceae > Tissierella_A. The sequence continues at coordinate 19,838 of CAZRHX010000002.1, forward strand.
AAGGGAAAATATAATATTTGAAGAAATCTTAACTCCCTTTGACATAAGAGAGATGTATTATTCAAATAAGGGATCTATTTACGGTGTTGTCTCAGATAGAAATAAAAACTTAGCACTAAAGATGCCTAAAAAAAGTACTGCCTTTACTAATCTCTATTTTGTAGGCGGAAGCGTAAACCCCGGTGGTGGAATGCCTATGGTAGTTCTATCGGGTATAAATACAGCTAAAGATATTATAGAAAAAGGATAAAGTAGATATAGGAAAAGGACCTGTAATAGATTCCAATAAACTTACAAGTCCTTTTTTATTCTAAGTTCTTATTGTTTCCCTCTCTAATATTAGATTGTCATCATTGCCTGATAATACATTATATAATCTAGCATAAGTTGCTTCACTATATGGATCTACGAAGAATACTCCTATACCAAATAAAAGTCCTCCAAGTAGATACCATCCGATAAATGATAAATCTAGTACAAACATATCCCATTTATGTCCACTTGTCATCTCTCTACTTTTTGTAATTACTTCATTTGGAGACAGATCAGGCTCTTCAGATAAGATATAGGGAACAAATCTATATTCATATGATTTTACTATTCCTGGTATTATAAAGAGTATAGTCCATAGAAAATTATAAAGAGCTCTTAAAAACTGTGTCTTTACAATGAAAAAATATTCCTCAGAATTAAATGTAGAAAACAATTTACCTATACCTACATCTCCTTTGAATCCTTCGAGGAAAAACCTACTTTTTCCTACCTCAATGGCAAATCCTACGGTTACCAAAAGAACAGCCAAAACAACTGCTATTATTAAGAACATTCCCCCACTTATTAAAAATAAAGGAGATCTAAATCTTCTAGTCATAAATTTGAATACAGGATTATCATATTCAAAAGCTTCATTATAGTCAAAGCCATCTATTATTTCATCTTCATAAAAGTCATCTTCATAGTAATTACCATCATTATTATAATTGTCATCATAGCTGTTACTATTACTATTGCTTCCACTTCCTCCCCCACCACTGAGCAAGGTCGCAATAAGACAAACTATGAAGGCCTTCCAATAATGTTTCCTTAAAAAATCTTTTGCATATGTTTTAATGTCTTTTCTAGTCCACATCACTACACCCCTTTCATCATTAGCTGCTACTTAAATTTATACTTACTCCCATCCCTTAGCTACATCTACCCAAGAAGAATAATTAGAATATTTTTCAAGTTCTTCAATTGTAAGTTCAATTACACTATTGCTGCTTCCGCATGCAGGGTATACTGTATGGAATCTTTTTAAGGATTTATCTAGGTAGACCTCAACTCCTTCATTGATTCCAAAAGGACATACTCCACCTATATCATAGCCTATCAGTTCCCTAACTCTATCTGCTTTAATCATCTTTGCCTTAGTTGAAAATTGAGCCTTATATTTAGGATTATCAATTTTTGCATCTCCAGCTACTACAATTAAAATTGCCTTATCATCGATCATAAAAGATAAGGTTTTTGCTATTCTCTTGGCTTCACAGCCTATAGCCTTTGCTGCTAAATCTACAGTTGCACTTGAAACATCAAATTCTATTACCTTATCTTCCATATTCCATCTTTTAAAATATTCTTTTGTTTTTTCTACTGACATTTTTATCCTCCTTGTTTAGTTTTTTATAATATGTATTCATTATATTACAAAAAAATATATACCTTATATAAAAATAAAATAAATATAAGAAGTCTAATTATATGATAAAATTTACTTGTTATTTCACTACTAATTGGAAAATGTATCTTTCTAAAAAGATAATGAAAACAATCTTCATTTTCTTCAGCAAAACCATACTTTCTTTGGTAGATAGTCAATATACAATCTCCTAAAATTTGGTCATGAAGCCATTGTAAAAGCATAAATATGGCTCCAATATAAAAAGGAGTAAATCCTACTATTAAAAACATTATAATTACATATGAAATATGTATTATAATTAATAAATTATCTGCTGTATTTCTATCTGCTAAATTTCCTTTCATATTTTTCTCCTCAAATATTTTTAGTAAGCTTTATTTTAAGATATCTGATAACTATCATAACAATTTAAACTATATTTTGAGTTTTATAAATAATTTTTTTAATTATTAACTCAATTTAGGCTTTGAGTTATAAAGCTTTTGTCTAAGAAAAAGGTCTGTCTTTTATCCTGGTTTTCTATATTTTCAAATCCCCATTGATAAACTGTTGGATTTGAATGAGCTTTTACAGTCAATAATTTACTATTTGTATCATATCCACAGGTATATCTAGTATAGGTGGTTTCTTCATATTTCTTATTTCTAACGAATCCCTCTGGCATGACCATTGTAGACATTATATTGTAAAAATTAGAAAATGCTTCATTGGAGTCTACTGCTTTTACATTCATTTCATTTAAATAAAAAGCTTTAATAAATCTAGAGAAAGGATCATACCCTCCCGGTAAATCTTTAGAAGAATTAAACTCTTCAAGATTATCTAAATCTATATGTCGATTTAGTCTTTTAACATGAGACTTAAAACCTGGAGAATTTGTCATTACATTATATGGATTTTCATAGTATATCAATTCTCTTTTTTTAGGTTCAATTACAATGCATCTTTTACTAGAATCTGTAAACATAAAATGAAAATCTGGAGTTATGACATCTTCTCCCTTATGATCTTTACTCGACATATGAATATTGGGTAAATCTTCAATCAACTCTTCTATGGATTTATAGTTTGCAAGAGCATAGTTGAAATAATCTAAACTAGAAATATTTATCTTTTCTGGATTTACTTTATTGTCATAGAGATTGAACTCTGTAAAAGTATTGGTTATTCCTGCTAGTCCATGTTCATTTACACCATCTTTTAATGGGTCTTTATTGTTAAAACATACTCCTAACATTTTATATTTTGAATACAAGGGATTTCCCATCAAATCATCACAAAACTTATAGTTCCTCGGTAAATAAAGTGCATTATAGTTTACGGGCACTTCAAAATCCATTGTCCTTCCGATTACACAACCATCTTTATAATTTGTTTTTAAACCTGTACACATATTATCCCTCTCTTGATCTGTTTTTTACATTTATTAATCTCAGTTTTTATAATATTATATCATATTCATTCTACATTATCGTAGCTTCTTTAAATAAAATAGATTTAATTATCAAGAGATAATTAAATCTATTTTATTTAAAGATATTTGATTTTACTAATTTTCATTTAAAAGAAATTTTTCTTCAATCTTTTTCTTCCCTGCTAGACAGACTGTAGTTCCTAAAACTCCAACTGCTAGTCCTGCCAGAATTCCAACTTTAACTCCCAAACCCATTCCTTTTGTTAATCCTACTTTTCCACCCATGCCCGCTCCTATAATTGCGCCACCGAGTGTTCCTACTAATGTATTTTTCATATCCATCAATATCACCTCATAGTATCTATACCCATTTATAAATATTAATATAATTAAAACACTATTAATTATATCTTTATCATAGATTCTATTATAGTATTCATCTTGCAGACTAATCCTTCCCAGGAAAAAGCTTTTATTTTAGCTTCCATCTCTTTATAGATATACTTTCCCTCTCTTACTTTTTCAATTTGAGACAATATAGCTTTTTTTAAGTTTTCTTTAAATAGGGGTAGATCCTCCTCAACTGGCTTATCAGTATCATATATTCTAGGAAGTGGAATATATTTAATTATGCCTGATTCTTCTATTTCTTTCCCCAAAAGAGACTTTAGAGCTTCTATTTCTGTTGTCACTACATACAGCCCACAAGCTAAGCTTTCTATAGCCATAAGTCCTAACCCTTCATAGTAAGATGGCATAAGAAATATATCTTTCTTCCTGAGCTCATCTCCTAAGGCTAGTTGATCTTTTACATTATATATTTTTATACTGTCTTCATCCTTAATATAATTTCTTATTTTCTTTTCATTTTCTACATTAGGATTTCCTATAATATCTAAAGTTACATCTTCTAATTTTAATGATTTATAAACTTCTATGAGCTCATAAATACCCTTAGACGGGTCAATCTTCGCACAAAATACTAGCCTTATTTTATGGGGCTTTTCTTTTTCTTTTGGGAAGTAAAATATATCCTGATTGAATCCTCCACCAACTGCAATTATCTTGCTTTTATCTATATTATAGATTTCTACTATCTCATCTTTCTGTTGCTCTGAAGCTGAAAACACATAATCTAATTTATCTATATTCTTTACATATCTATCTTTAAGTTCTGGATTCATCTTGGCCTGTCTCAAGTCAGTATTATGACAGATGCCAATTATCTTTGTGTGTGGAAATATCTCTCTAAGTAAAGAAGTCAAAATCCAAAGATGATGTGCAAATATTATATGGGGCTCAAAATCCTCTTTTATTTCTATCAGTTTTTTCTTGAAAACTTCTATCCAAATACTTATCATTTCCTCAGTCATAGATGAATATGTAGTGTTCTCATAAGGCATAACATCACTCATTCCAGCTATGGGAAATGGCAATTCACTAGTTTTGAAATCCACAGGATATATATCCTCCTCCTCTAAAATATCCCAAGTATAATTATCTTGACTTGCAAATATAGCTTTTTGTTCATGCTTATATTTTTTAAATTCTTTTATCATATTAGAGTAATATACTCCAGAACCTGTCTTTGTAGGTAATTGTGCCAAAACGTGTAGTATTTTCATTGTTTATTTTTTCTCTGCTATGCGCAGTTTGGCGCTTCGCGAGCG
>CAZRHX010000002.1:24615-28502 GCA_964599855.1 uncultured Tissierella sp.
CTCCATTTTATATAGTAAGTTTCCTTAATATGTTACTGTGAACTAGTAATCAAGTCAATGGATTTTTACTTTAATTCAAATAAGTCCTTAAAAAAAGTGATAGTCAAATAAGTCCCTCTATTTGACTATCACTTTCAATCTAATCTTATTTACTTATATTTTATATATATTCCATGAAAGTTTATATAATAATCTATTCTATCTTGTATTTTATCAGAATAAATATCTATATTCCTAAAGACTAAGAGTATTGATAGATCTTCTCCCTCTAAAACAAGATTCATATCTTCAAATGGAAGCTCTTTCTCTCTATTTTCTACTAATGGATATTTGATCAATAAATCTGATAGATATTCTTCTAGATCTTTCTCGATAATTATCTTATCTTCAAATTTTACTTTTATATTTGGAATTCCTTTAGCGTTGTTTTTTGTCTCAATAGAATATTCTCCATTTTCACCTTTAAAACTTTTAATTGAATCTATTTCCTCATTTAAATCTATATTCAAGCTCAAAGAATAATCACTTATATCTATTACATCTGTATTAAGTCTAAAGTTACTAGAACTGTATTCCTCATCCTCTTCATATACTCCATAGGTTTTTTCAAATCCAAAAGTATCTTTAAAAACTTTTTCATCGCTTAAATCTTTTTTAAACCAATCAGGAGTACTTGTCTTTTCAGAATATGAAATAAAATCTACAGCATCAGTAATCTCGCCTCTTTTTATATATTCAAGTTCTTCATTCTTGGCCACAATTCTATTATCTATTAGAATTTCTTCTTCAATCAATATTTGCTCCAGCCTACTTAACTGAGAATTAAAAGTGATATCTTGATAACCAACTATTGGCAATACCCAGATTATAGCAATTACAACCGCTGCAATTGATATTTTCCTATAGGCTTTCTCTTTGAATAAAATCAATAATAATACAGAAATACTAGCAAAGATCCAGATCATAAGAAAAGAATACTCTGCAGTCTTTAGACCAAATTTACTTAACTGAACAAAAAGTGCCCAGGCTTCAAATATTAAAATTAAAATTCCTGCAAATGGATATGCTTTTTTATAAAATTCTGCTACTTTACTTTGATGTTTTGCTAGCATTATATGAAGCCATATCCCTATAATAACATAAGATGAAGCTATGCTAGAGAGCCTGTTAAATGATACATTTATACCTTGGAAGGCTACCCTCACAGACCATATTAAAAGAACTACAGTTAAGGCCATCATAATCGGTGTAAGAATATTTTCAAATAATACATATATAAATTTGGGCTGTTCTTTTAGACTATTGATTTCATCTAAGTCTTCTCCTTCCTTAAAACTTGGGAAATATCCTAAAAACAAGGTGAATGTCAAGAATCCAACAGCTACGCCTAAATATTCATATATCTTCATATCCATATTTCTATAGACTAAGGCCTGAAAAGCTCCTAGTACTCCAGAAACTCCCGCCATTATGACCAATCCATAAATAGCTGAAACTATAAAAGCTTTTTGACTTATAAAGAATGAATCACTAAAGCTGTCTATAGACTTTGCTTTTGAACTTATATATACAAAAGCTACCGCACTTGCGAATATAGCTACACTTACTCTTGCCATAGCAATACTTGATAAATAAACTACTTTACCTTCTGTAATCCCTCTACCATAAAAGTATAAAAGTATAAAACTTATAATAGCCAATAAAATACCTGATATGTTTGCCCATACAAAAAACATTTTCTTTTTATCAGATTTTACTTCGTCCAAACTTACAGCTGCCATGGAAAATATGGTTCCTAATGCGAAGGCGATTTGAATACTATCAAATAAAAGATTGTATGTCTCTTGGACTTCCCATTCCATTGTTATCTTAACGATTGCAACAATACTTATGACAAGTGCACTTACAATAGCTGCTGGAAATCGATAAAAAGATCTAGCAGCGCCTTTAAAAATCTTTTCAATACCCAAGCGTAAACTATTCATACCATAACCTCCTTCATTATATTTATACTTTCATATACATTATACCCATAAATACTATATATACTTTAAAATTAAAAATTATATTTTTATAAATTTAATAATTTAATTTTTAATTAAATGTTTTTTAACAACTAGTTTTTATGAGATTTTAAACTGATAAAATATTATTATACTCATAAATAGAAGAGACTAACTAGGACTAATAATTCTATAAGGATTTAAAATACTAAATAAAGTAGATGTTTGAAGCTATTAATGTTAAAATGTATGATAGAAACTCTATAATAACTCTAGATAATTATAACTATGTGGTAGAAGGAGGATTTTATGAATAAAGATAACATTAGAAAATCTATCAATGATTTTTATGATGAAGTAGCAGAAAATGAAATAAATATAAAAGGTGATATAGATAAATTAAATAAATCTTTAGGTTATACGGAAGAAGATTTAAAAAACATTCCAGAAGAAGCACAACTAGGTCTGGGCTGTGGCAATCCTAAGGAAAAAGGTAAGCCTAAGTTAGGAGAAATAGTCTCAGACCTGGGTTCTGGAAGAGGAATGGATTCATTTCTAGCTTCCAAATCTGTTGGCGAAAGAGGACTTGTAATAGGCATTGATAATAATTATAAAATGCTTGAAAAAGCTAGAGAAATAGCAAAAAAAAGAGATTTTAAAAATACTGAATTTAGATTAGGTGAAATTGAGTATTTACCTATAAGAGATAATCATCTAGACCTATTGATGTCAAACTGCGTAATCAATCTATCAACCAATAAAAAACAAGTCTATAGTGAAATCTATAGAGTTCTAAAACAAGGCGGAAGAATGAGTCTTTCAGATATAGTCTTAAAAAAAGCTCTACCAGAAGAAATTAAAAATGATCCAAATGTTCATGGAACATGAGTAGGTGGAGCCATATCTCTGGAAGAGATAAAAGAACTGTTAGTAGATGTTGGTTTTAAAGATATAGATATAGAATTAAATGAAGTTACAGATGAATATGCAAGAAAATGGGGATATGGTCTAGAGATAAAAGAGTATATTGGAAATGCAGATATCTTAGCTTATAAATAATAAATAAGGCAAAATACTAGTTGATCTTATCTAGTATTTTGCCTTATTTATTGATACGTAGTTTTATTACTCATACTCTTATCTTATCATTAATAGTATTAAAGAATTTATTGTGTTTTTTCTCAATCAAGATTTTTTAATGCTTTCATCGCTGGTCCTTCTATTACATCTCCTCTAGCATTAAAACGTGAACCATGGCATTTACAATCCCATGTTTTGTCTCCATCATTCCAACCAAGTTCGCATCCTAAGTGAGTGCAAGTTAAGTCTAAATGGTGAAGTTTACCACTGCTATCTTTGAATATTCCGTATTTTTTATCATCTTTTTTATAAGTTAAGGCTTCCCCTTTGTCTAATTCTTCAGCCTTATCCTTACTAGTAGATTTTCTTCGTTTACGCTTGGATGGTTCTTGCTCTAACTCTTCTATATCAGGGATTTCTCTATGGGGATTAAATAACTCCTTATATATGTTTTCTTTATCTTCAATAAAGTCTACTAAAAGCTTTCCAATTATGGCAGAATTACTGAGTCCCCATTTATTAAATCCACTTACAATAAATACACACTCTCTCTCTGGGCTACTGAGTCCTACAAATGGAAGGCTATCTTTTGTCAAATAGTCATGAGATGACCAGCGAGCTATTACATCTTCAACTCCAAAAGTTTCTCTTGCAAAATCTACTATAAATTCATATCTCTCAAGATCAGATGATCCTGTTCCAAGGGTATGACTCTCTCCTCCAACTAAGATATATTTCTTGCCATTTGCATCTACTCCACGAAATGTCCTTCTTGGATTATTATAACTAATATACATCCCTCCT
>CAZRHX010000002.1:28512-29616 GCA_964599855.1 uncultured Tissierella sp.
TTATTATATTCATATATAGTAGCAAATGAAATTTCCGGCCTCATATTGTCTGCATAAAAATTCGCTGGATCATCTACTGGATAATGTGATGCACAGATAGCTTGTTTGCAGCTTATGGTTTTTCCATCTTCTGTTTTCAGGGATACTTTATCTCCATCATTTACTTCTGTAACCATTGTATGTTCAAATATAGAAACATTCATTTTTTCTAATTCTTTAAGTACTCCAGATAAAAACATTACAGGGTGAAATTCATATTGTTTATGCATGACTATTGCAGCTTCTATATCTAAATCAATTGGTAGTTTATCTACCAAACCACCGTCTATAGACAAACTTTCGTATGCTTTGGCCTCTTTTTTTATATGATCTACTTTAGATTTAAATTGTGTATATACATAAGCATCTTGTTCTTTTAATTCACATTCTATACCATGTTTTTCTGCTATATCTTTAATAATTTCAATACCTTTCATATTTGCATCATAAAAACTTCTAGCCTTTTCTTTTCCATATCTTTGAATCAATTCATAATAAATTATATTGTGTTGGGCGCTTAGTTTTGATGTGGTAAAGCCTGTTGTTCCATAGATAAATTTCCTAGCTTCAAGTAAAGCAACGCTTTTACCAAGACTACTTATTTCATATGCGGCAAGAATACCTGCCATACCACCACCTATTATCGCTACATCTACATCTATATCTTCATCTAATGGGGGGTATTCATTTACATGACTAGTCTTGTGCCAAAATGATTCAGTGTATTTTGGTAACATTTTTTTATCCATAATAAATTCCTCCTATATTGTTTTTTCTTAGTTTTAAGTATTGTTAACTAGTATAATAGAATAGTATAGTATATTTATAAACCATCATATTTTTTATGCCCTTCATTTAAGGTTTTATACGTTTTTTTAATAATCAATAATATCATCTCTATTTATTTTCTATAATCTTCTTTCCATTGTTCAAAATTCCAAGTTTCTAAAAACTTTTTAGCAACCTCTTCGCCATTTTCATATAACAATAAGCCCTCTTCTCTTGTAATATTAAAATCAGTTGTTTTGATTTCTTTTTCTTTTCCATTGACATTTATAGTTGTTG
>CAZRHX010000003.1:0-27397 GCA_964599855.1 uncultured Tissierella sp.
AAAGTCTCCACCGAGAGTTAAAAATGAAGGCACTAGTTTACCCATTAAAATCAAGAGAGCTAGTGATCCCGCAAATGTCTGTAGACCATACCACATGATAGCTGCTACAACACCTCTTAGAAACCCAGGCAATAATGCTCCACGTTCCCCATAGGAAGATTTAAGTAATATTGAAAAAGATAAGCCGTATTTTGACCCTGCAGCTCCATTTAGAACCATAAGTGCAGCAACGAAAAACGAACTTATAAACAGGGCAAACATAATATTCAAAGGTGAAAGCCCCAAGAATAAAAACCCTCCTACTGCAACATAGTTTGGAACATTATGAACAGAACCCATCCAAACAGTGAAAAAGTTAAATGTTGTCCACTCTCTCTTTTCCATACTCTTTGGCAAGATGTCTTCGTTATAGCCAAGTTTTCGATATCTATCAATTTGTTTTTCGTTAATTGGAAGATTACTTTTATTATCCATATAAATTTTGTCTCCTTTATAAAATATTTGTGAGAACGTATTTCAAATAAGCTTAACAATATTGTAACATCATATAGTATTAAGGTCCTAGTATACAATGCATAAAATATTAAATCCTATTGTACAAATGAAACAAGTGATGTGGTTAAATATTTATAAATAAATTCAGATTAGGATGGAATAATTGTTTTTTTATATATTATATGATAGGATTAAATTAAATATTTTGGAGGTGGAGATAATGAGAAAATCTTATACAACAAAAGATGTAATGAGTTCAGGCCCTTATTCACATGCTATAGATGCTGGTGAATATGTATATCTATCAGGACAAACTGCTGAAAATTCTTTGACTTTGAAAAAGAAAGACAATGAAGAGTTAGATATTAAAGAGCAGACAGAAGAGTGTTTTAAAAATTTAAATAGAGTATTGAATGAAGCAGGCCTTACTGAGAAAAATGTAGTCAAGGTAAATGTATATCTCACAGGCATGAAATATTTTGATCCCATGAATGAAGTATATAAGACAAAGTTTTCAGAACCTTATCCTGCTAGAACTTGTGTTGCAGTTTTTGAATTGCCCTTGGGAGCAGATGTAGAAATAGAAGTAGTAGCCAAAAAATAAGAAAAGATGATTTCTGCTCTATTAGAAATCATCTTTTCTTATTCTTTTTTAGATATATATGCTAAACTAATTCTAAGTTTTAATGTATTATTTGGTTCTAGCATATCTTCACCAAGTATCTCTTTACATTTTTGGATTCTATATTTTACAGTATTTCTGTGAATAAATAATTCTTTAGCAGTATCTGTTATATTACAGTTTAGATCTAAAAAGACCTTAAGAGTATCTCTTAAATCTACCATAGCTTCATTTTCAGCTTCTAGTAGCTGCTGTAAATTATTTAAATTGAAGTTCTCAATTTGATTTATGGGAATTAAATTTAAAAGTTCAAAAGTTTCCAATTTTTTATGATATCTAATAAAATCTATATTGTTTCTAGTTGTACTATGTTTCATAGCTGCTAGAGATTCTTTTAGGGAGTAATTGATTGAATCTAAATTTTGAACTATATTTCCCATGAAAAAGGATACATCTAAGGATAAGGTTTTTTGAAGGATTTCTCTATATGATTTTAGTCTTTCGATTAGATTTATATGATAATCTTGAACTAAAATTATAAAGTTATAATTATCTCTATCTGGAAACAAAATAGAAGATTCTATATCTTTGGCTAACTTATCGTTTAGCCAATTATAGATGAGTATATAGGATTCTTCAATAATGGGAACATTGTTGGAAAACTTGCTTTTATTTTCTATAAATACAGTAATAATAAGGTATTTGTCTGTAAGTTTTAAACCGAATTTTTTACCTTTAAATAAAAGTTGATCTTCATTTAAGCTTTCATGAAGCTTAGTTCCTATCAGATCTTTAAAGAACTCTTCTTTACTAGAAAGCGCATTATAAGATATTCTTAGATTTTTATAGAGAGTAAATGCTAAGATAAGTATTGCTTGTTCTATAGCCATAATGGATAGTGGATAGGGCATATTTTCAGCATCAAAGATAATTAAGTAATGTGGATAATAACTGGCAATAGTTATTGGATAGATATTTACTATACTTTCATTATTATATTTATCTTTTATTTTTATTTCTATGGAATTATTTGACTCTTTTTTATTAGATAATTCTTCTACAAGACCCCGAAGTATACTTTTAGAATAACCACTTCTTTTATGATTTGTAGAGTTCACTATATTCCCAAAAGGGTCAACAAGTGCTATAGTTTTTTTTAGCGTGGAAGAAAGAGTTTTGATAAGCATAGTCAAAGATGCATTTCTTATCATTAAATCAGAAAACTTTTTTTGTATATTTAGAGCATATAAGAGTTCTTCATTTTGAATACTCCAAACATATGAAAGAAGTTGATGAAATATATTACCAAGAGTCATATCTGATGGTACTTCAATGAGGGGAAAATTCAATTTATCTGCGGTTTCTATTACCTTGTCATCTAGTTTATCTATAAATCTACCAAGCTTTATACCAAGCGCTGCACTCGGGAGTTTGTTCAAATCAATTATAAGCTTACAGAGCATTTCTTGATCATCCTTATATACCATTGCGGTAGTTAGTAAAAAGGTATTAGGTGATAGATAAGAAGCTATGTCAGGAGTTTCTGTAGATTCTATAGTAGCCACATCTCTATTTAAATCAACCTCTTTATTTATAAGTTTTAAATATGAAAATCTTTTATCCTTAAGTATATCTTTTATAGTTATCATAAAAACACCACCCTATAATTGTTTTTAATTTACAATGTAAGATTCAAACTATCCAATATAAATGTTTATATACATATTATACCTTTTATATAAGAAGATACAAGTGTACATTGTCCGACTTGAACAAGTTATAAGTGAGATATATCTTATTTGAATAAAGTAATTCAGTTGAAAAATGATTATCATGTAAGTAAGTGATTTAAAATCGATATCAAGCTAGTTTTATAAAGGGGGATACTATGAAAAATTATGATTTAATTATTCGTGGAGGTAAGCTAGTAAAGGAAAATGAAGTCAAAAACCTAGATATAGGAATAGTAGAAGGAAAAATAGTAGAATTAAGTGAAGAAATATCAGGTGATGCTAAAGAGGAAATTGATGCAAAGGGTAAATATATATTTCCGGGAGGATATGACTGCCATGTTCACTTTAATGAGCCGGGAAGAACTGATTGGGAATCACTATGGACTGGATCATCTGCTCTTGCAGCTGGGGGAATGACATCATTTACTGATATGCCACTGAATTCAACTCCAGTAACTACGAATGCTAAAAACTTTGATTTAAAATTAGAAGCAGCAAAGAAAAATTCATTAGTAGACTATAGCTTCTGGGGTGGACTTACTCCTCAGAATTTAGATAATCTAGAAGAATTAGCTGAAAAAGGGGTTATGGGATTCAAAGCATTTACTTGCTTTAGTGGATTAGATGAGTATGAAGGAGTAGACGATTGGACTTTATATAGAGGAATGGAAATAGCTGCAAAGTTGGGATTACCAGTATTGGTCCATGCAGAAAACAAGGATATTACAAATAAATTAACAGAGAAATTTCAAAGAGAAGAGAAAACCTCCTATAGAGATTTCTTAAATTCTAGACCTGAAATAACTGAAATTGAAGCTATCCAAAGAATTATCTTATTTGCAGAAGAAACAAAATGTAAGGCCCATATAGTTCATGTTAGTACTGGCAGAGGAGTAAGAATGGTAGATGAGGCTAGAAAAAGAGGAGTAGATGTTAGCTGTGAAACAGTTCCGCAATATCTTTCCTTAACAGGTGATGATTTAGAATATCTTGGAGGTAAGGGTAAATGTACTCCACCACTTAGATCAAAAGAAACTTTAGAAGATCTGTGGGAAGAGCTTTTAAAAGGTAAGATAGACCTTGTTTGTTCTGATCACTCTCCATCTCCTATGAGTTTAAAGAGAGATGAAAACTTCTTTAAAATATGGGGTGGTATTTCAGGATGCCAATCTACTAGAAATGTACTTTTAACAGAAGGATATCATAAGAGAGACTTAGGACTTTCTGAGATTGCAAATTTAACTGCTAAAAACCCAGCTAAGCTTTTCAATGTAAAAAGCAAGGGTCAGATAGAAATTGGATTTGATGCAGACTTTGCATTGGTAGACTTAAATGAAGAATTTACTTTAAAATCTGAGGATTTATTCTATATGCATAAAGATGTCAGTCCTTTTGTGGGTATGGACTTTAAAGGTAAAATAGAGAGAACAATCTTAAGGGGCAATACAATCTTTAAAGATGGAAAAATAACTTCACAGCCAATAGGAAAGTTTTTAAGACCATAGTATAATATTTGAACATTTAATATTATCTAAGAATAAGATTGAGAAGGGTAATTTGGAAATAGTAGCTACTGTTTTTAAATAACCCTTTTAAAAAGAAGTTATTTAATTAAAACAATATAAACATATAAAATAGATAAGTTGAGTAAAAAATTGTTTTGTAAAAAATGTATTACTGATAATAAATAATAAATAATAATTTTAAAGGAGTGAAGAGGAATGGATAAGTTTTATAAAGAAATAGATGATACTATAAAATGGCTTTCAAGTTTCGGGAAAGATCCTAAAGGTGGAATTACTAGAACACTTTATACTGACGAGTGGCTAAATGCACAAAATGCTTTAAAAGAAAAATTTGAAGATATAGGTCTTGAAACAAAATTTGACGAAATAGGTAATCTATTTGGTAAAATCAAAGGAACTGAACTTCCAGATGAAGTTATAGCTACGGGTTCTCATGTAGATACAGTTACAAGTGGAGGAAAGCTAGACGGACAACTTGGAATAATAGGTGGAATGATTGCAATAAGCAATCTAATAGAAAAACATGGGAAACCTAAAAGAAGTTTAGAAGTTATTTCTATGGCTGAAGAAGAAGGAAGTAGATTTCCATATGCTTTCTGGGGAAGTAAAAATATATTTGGTCTAGCAAATAAAGAAGATATAATAGATGCAAAAGATAGCGAAGGTAAAAAGTTTGAGGATGAAATGAAAAGGTGTGGATTTGATTTTAGAAAAAACAATACTCCAAAAGATGATTTAAAAGCTTTTGTAGAAATCCATATTGAGCAAGGAAACTTCCTAGAAATGGAAAATAAATCTGTTGGTATAGTTACAAGTATAGTAGGACAAAGACGTTATGAAATAAAGTTAAAAGGACAAGCAAACCATGCAGGTACTACTCTTATGAAATATAGAAAAGATACTATAGAAGCATTTGCTCGTATTGTAAATCTATCACTTAAAAAAGCAAAGGAAGAGGGCGACCCTCTTGTATTAACTTTTGGTAAAGTAGAAGTAAAGCCTAACACAGTAAATGTGGTACCAGGTGAAACGATATTTACAATAGATTGTAGACATACAGATAGAGATGTATTAAAGGGATTTACAAAAGAAATATTAGAAGATATGGAAGATATATGTAGAGATATGGGAATAGAAATTGAAATTGATATGTGGATGGACGAACCTCCAGTACCAATGGATGAGAAAATAATATCTATTATAGAAAAAGCTTCTAAAGATAATAATTTAAACTATAAAGTAATGCACAGTGGAGCAGGACATGATTCACAAATATTCGCTCCAAGAGTTCCAACAGGAATGATATTTGTTCCCAGCATTGGTGGTATAAGTCATAATCCAGCGGAAGATACTGATGTAAAAGATTTAGCTGAGGGAATTATGGCCTTAGAATCAGCACTTTATGAATTGGCATATAAATAAAATTAGGAGGAATAGAAAATGGGTTATTTAAATAATGTTACAGGTTATAGAGATGATTTACTAATAAACAGATCTATTATAAAAAGAGGTAATTATGCATTAATCGAGCCTGATGGGCTTGTTAAAAATGTGATTCCAGGATTTGAAAATTGTGATACTACAATTTTAGCTTCTCCTAAACTTGGAGCTAGCTTTGTTGACTATCTTGTTACAGTAAATAAAGATGGTGGACATAAAACAGGTTTTGGTGAAGAAGGTATTGAAACATTTTTCTATGTTGTATCAGGAAAAGTTAATGCTAAAGCTGATAAAGAAGAATTTGCTTTAACAGAAGGCGGATACTTATTCTGCCCAACTGGAGTAAAAATGTATTTTGAAAACACAGAAGAAACTCCAGCTGTTATTTATCTATATAAGAGAAGATATGATGCTATAGAAGGTCATGAAGCAAGAGTTGTAAGTGGCAATGCAAATGATATGGAATATATTCATTATGAAGGAATGGCAGATGTAGGAGTAAAAGATTTACTTCCAACTGACTTAGGATTTGATATGAACTTCCATATACTTTCATTTAAACCAGGTGGAAGTCACGGATATGTTGAAACTCATTTCCAAGAACACGGAGCATATATTATTGAAGGACAAGGTATGTACAACCTAGATAATAACTGGGTACCAGTTAAGAAAGGTGACTACTTATTTATGGGAGCATATGCACCACAATGTGCTTATGCAGTGGGTAGAGAAGGCGCATTAACTTATGTTTACTCTAAAGATTGTAATAGAGATGCACAAATTTAAATAAATTAAAGGGGGGTATGAAGATGAAGGTTAAAGAAGAAAAACTATATGAACTGATAAAAAACAAAATAAATAAGGCGGGACTTTCCCAAGAACATGCAGAAGTAGTTGCAGATTGTTTGACATATTCTGATTCGAGAGGTTACCATTCTCATGGAGCTGTAAGAGTTGAATATTACTCTGAAAGAATAGCTAAAGGTGGTATAAACGCAGATCCTAAGTTTGAGTTCAAGACAACAGGTCCTTGTAGTGGAGTATATGAAGGTGACAATGGAGTAGGTTTTGTAGTAGCTAAAAATGCTATGGATGAATCGATAAAAATGGCTAAAGAAAATGGTGTAGCAGTAGTTGGAATGAAGCATTTAAGTCATAGTGGTTCGCTTGGTTACTTTGTAGAGATGGCAACGGCAGAAGATTTAGTTGCAATATCTATTTGTCAGTCAGATCCTATGGTAGTTCCATATGGAGGCAGTGAAGCTTACTACGGAACAAATCCTATAGCTTTTGGAGCACCATCTAGTGATGGAAGGAATATAGTATTTGATATGGCAACAACTGTTCAGGCTTGGGGAAAGATACTTCACGCAAAATCAAAAGGAGAATCCATTCCAGAAGGATGGGCAGTTGATGAAAAAGGAGATAGTACAACAGATCCATCAAAGGTAAATGCATTACTTCCTATAGCAGGAGCTAAAGGATATGGGCTTATGATGATGGTTGACATACTTTCAGGTGTAATACTTGGTCTTCCATTTGGAAAGCATGTAAGTAGCATGTATGAAGATCTTTCAAAGGGAAGAGACTTGGGGCAACTTCACATAGTAATAGATCCTTCTAGATTCACTGATTTAGAAAACTTTAAAAAAATGATAACTCAAACAATGGATGAACTTAAAGCGATGAAACCTGCACCTGGATTTACAGAAGTAAATTATCCTGGTGAAAGAGCACTTCAAAGAAAAGCTAAGTATGACAAAGAAGGCATAGAAATAGTAGATGAGATATATGAATATCTAATAAGTGATGACATTCATTACAATAAATTTGATCATAAAAATAAATTTGCAGATTGATGTACGAAAAATTTAACAGATGAGAGGAAGTATAGATATGACCACTAAGAAAATGAAAGGAATTTCATTCACTACGCAATTGGTACTTGCCAGTGTTGGAGCTCTTGTTATAGGTTCTATTGTTGGACCCTGGATGAAAAACATTGAGTTTATTGGAACGATTTGGCTTAGACTTATTCAAATGTCGATTATAGCTTTGGTAATGACTTCAGTTGCTGGTGCAATTGGAAACATTGAAGGTACTGGTGCAGGTAAGATGAGTTTTCATACATTTAAATATATAATTATGTTTACTTTAACTTCTGCACTTTTAGGACTTGGACTTGCTTTTATATTTCAACCAGGAGTTGGAATAGTTATTGAAACTTCTGAAGCTGTAGCAGAGAGTGCAGTTTCAACATCATTAGTAGAGACCTTGGTCAACTTTGTACCAACAAATATATTTACCGCTATGAGTGAAGGGGCAACAGTACAAACAATTGTATTTTCTATTATATTTGGTTTAGCAGCTGGAACTTATGCTAAAGTATCAAAAAGAAATAATGTATTACTTCTTATTAAAGATATCAATGGAGTAATCATGGAAATTATTGGTTTAGTTATGAAGCTTGCTCCAATAGGAATATTTGCTTTACTTGCTTCAGTAGCTGGAGGGACTGGATTTGATGTTATATTGCCTATGTTAAAGTTCCTTTTAGCTTTATTGGTAGCAGATATTATAATGTTCTTAGTATATTTCCCTCTTGTTGCATTGAGAGTTGGTGTTAGTCCACTTAAAATGCCTAAGAAATTTTCAAAAATGTCTATAATGGCGCTTACAACAACTTCAAGTGCAGTTTGTCTTCCTACTAAAATGGAAGATTCAGTTACAAAACTTGGTGTAAGTCGTAAAGTCACTGACTTTACAGGACCTATTACCATGACTATGAATAGTTCAGGAGCAGTTGCTTGTTATGTTTTAGCTATAATGTTTATGGCCCAATCTACAGGGACAGATCTTACTACGATTGAAATATTTACAGGTGTATTGCTTGCTGCAATGATGACTATGGGTACAATAGTTGTTCCAGGTGGTTCAATAGTTGTTTATGCTTTCTTTGCATCTACGCTAGGATTACCTACAGAAAGTATAGCTATTCTTATAGGAATTGACTGGTTTGCAGGAGCACTACGTACTATAATGAATGTAACTATAGACGTATTAATTGGAATGTTAGTATCAAAAGATCTTGGAGAATTTGATGCAGATGTTTACAATGAGAAGAAAGAAATCGAATATATTATAAGTGATTAAAATTAAAATCTTAAAGAGAATGTATAATAAAACTTAAATTAAACTCATAGAGATAAATTCTCAAAGAGAGATTTATAAAAAAGAATAGGAAATCCTATTCTTTTTTTGTGTATTAAAATAGATTGTTAAATAAATGCAGATATTAAATTAGCAATCTATAGATAATCACTATATAAATATGAATTTTGTTGTGAGGATATATTCTTTATGATATAATTTAATGTGGATTTGATAAAAAATTAAAGATTTTTCTGGAGGAAAATTTAAATGGATTATATAAAATTTAAAAAATCAATAGATATTATACTCTCTTTTGTAGGTGTTATAATTTTATCACCTATATTTTTACTGCTAGTTATTGCAATTAAACTTGATTCTAAAGGACCAATTCTTTTTAAGCAAAAAAGAGTAGGTATACATAAAACGTATTTTAATATTTTAAAGTTTAGAACAATGAAAATAGATACACCAAAGGATACCCCAACGCATTTACTGAAAAACCCAGAACAATATATAACTAGAGTTGGTAAGTTTTTAAGAAAGACTAGCTTAGATGAATTACCTCAGATATTTAATATTCTAAAAGGAGAGATGAGTATAATTGGACCCCGTCCGGCTCTTTGGAATCAGTATGATCTTATAGCTGAGCGTGATAAATATGGAGCTAATGATGTATATCCTGGACTTACAGGTCTTGCCCAAATAAGTGGCAGAGATGAGATTTCAATAGAGTTAAAATCCAAGCTAGATGGAGAATATGTTGAAAACATGAGTATTGCCATGGATATAAAATGTTTTTTTTGGACAATAGTAAGTGTTCTTAAAAAAGATGGTGTTAGAGAAGGAATGTCTGATACAAAAGAGGGGGATAATTTAGATGAAGAAGATACTGATAACGGGCAACAATAGTTATATAGGAAACCATCTAAATGAATTTTTAAAAGATTATCCTGAAGAATACACCATAGACTTTATAAGTTTAAGAGGGGACTCTTGGAGAGGAAAAGATATATCTGCTTATGACAGTATATTTCATGTAGCAGGTCTTGCCCATGTAAATGAAACAGAGGAAAATAGAGAACTTTATTATGAGATAAATAGAGACCTTGCCTATGATTTTGCGAAATTTTCTAAAGAACAAGGCGTAAGACAATTTATATTCCTAAGTAGTATGAGCGTATATGGAGTTGAAAATGGAAGAATAGATAAAAATACAAGCTTAAATCCGAGTACTCACTATGGCAAGTCAAAATTACAAGCAGAAAAGCTTTTAAAAGAACTAGATAGTAAAGATTTCAAGATAGCTGTTTTAAGGCCTCCAATGGTATATGGAAAAGATACTAAGGGTAATTATCCAAGACTTTCAGAACTTGCAAAAAAAATTCCTATTTTCCCAGATATAGAAAATAAAAGAAGTATGATCTATATAGAAAATTTATCCCAGTTTATAAAACATTTAATAGATGATAGAGGTCAAGGTTTGTTTTTTCCGCAAAATAAGGAATATGTAAATACAAGTGATATGGTAAAACTTATAGCTAATGAAAATAATAGAAAAATATGGTTTACTAAACTCTTTAATCCAATTATAAGATTGTTAAATATAGAAGTTATAAACAAAGTATTTGGAGATTTAGTTTATAGTAAAGAACTTTCTCTATACCCTAAAGATTATAATATAGTAGACTTTGAAACTTCTATAAAACTAACAGAAAAGTAGAACATGTGAGAGAGGTATTTTATGAACAATAAAAAAGATAAAAAAAATATTTGGATATTTCATCACTATGCTACACCTCCATCAATGAATGGATTTACAAGGCCTTTTGAATTTGGGGTAAAGTTAAAAAACTATGATTATGATACCACTATATTTGCAGCTTCTTATCTTCATTTTACAGAAAAAAACCTTATAGAAGATAAAAGTTTATATATAGAAGATAAATCTTCTGAAGTTCCATTTGTTTTTATAAATACGACTGGATACGCTGGTAGCGGTGTTAAAAGAGTTATAAATATGTTTGATTATTATAGAAAACTTTTTAAAACTACCAAGAAATATGAAGAGATTCATGAGAAACCAGATATTATAATAGCTTCATCTCCACATCCTTTAGCTATGCTAGCTGGAATAAAGATTGCTAAAAGATATGATATACCTTGTATTTGCGAGGTAAGAGACTTTTGGCCAGAAGTATTCTTTATGGGTGGTAAGTTGAAAAAAGATAGTATGATAGGAAAGATTCTTTTAAAAGGTGAATGCTGGATCTATAAAAATGCAGATGGAATTATATTTTTAAAAGAAGGCGATATAGAGTATTTATCAGAAAACGGTTGGGCTAAACCAGTAGGCGGAGATATTGAGTTAGAAAAATGTTATTATATAAACAATGGTGTAGATATAGAAAAGTTTAATAGACAGATAAAGACTGAAACTTTAGATGATATTGATTTAAAAAATGATAAGTTTAACATTGTATATACTGGAGCTATAAGGCCAGTAAACAATATAGATAATATACTTGATACTGCACTTTTACTAAAAGATAATAAAGATATACAATTTCTCATATATGGACAAGGTAATATGTTAGAACAGTTAAAACAGAGAGTTAAAGATGAAGAGATAAGTAATGTAAAATTAAAAGGCTATATAGATAAAAAAAATATTCCCTATATTTTAAGTAATTCATCTATAAACTTATTAAATTATTCTGGAACTAAATATAACTGGTCCAGGGGTAATAGTTCAAATAAATTATTTGAATATATGGCTTCAGGCAAACCCATTATATCCACAGTAAAAATGGGATACTCTCCTATAGAAAAGTATGCTTGTGGATTATCTTTAGAAGAATCAACACCACAAGCACTTAAAGAAGCTATTCTTAAAATACATGATATGCCTAAATCTGAATATATGGATATGGGTGAAAATGGAAAAAAAGGCGCTAGAGAATTTGATTATAAAGAATTGAGCAAAAAACTTAAAAGTATAATAGAAAAGTATTTGGATTGATGAAGGAATATAAGGAGACGATATTATGAGTACACCACATATAGATGCAGAAAAAGGCGAGATAGCCGAAACAATACTTCTCCCAGGAGACCCACTTAGAGCTAAATTTATAGCTGAAACTTATTTAGAAGATGCAGTGAAATTTAATGAAGTAAGAAATATGTTTGGATATACGGGAACTTATAAAGGGAAAAAGATATCTGTTATGGGAACTGGTATGGGTACAGCTTCAATAGGAATATATTCTTATGAACTCATCCATAGTTTTGGAGTGAAAAACCTTATAAGAATAGGTTCATGCGGAGCCTACAATAAAGACTTAGAGCTATATGATATAATTCTTGGCATGGGTGCAAGCACAAATGCAAGTTTTGCTCATCAATATCAATTGCCTGGAACCTTTTCAGCTATAGCTTCATGGGATTTACTCTATAAAGCTAAAAAGATTGCAGAAGAAAAAAATATAAATGTAAAAGTTGGAAACATTCTTACAAGTGATATTTTTTATAATGACACTGCTGATGTATATGAGAAATGGGAAAAGATGGGTATTTTGGCAGTAGAGATGGAAGCATATGCTCTATATTGTAATGCTGCAGCTGCTGGAGTAAATGCACTCACAATTCTTACCGTATCTGATTCGCTCGTTAAAAAAATGAAAACTACAGCAATTGAGCGAGAAAAAAGCTTTACACAAATGATGGAGATAGCTTTGGAATTAGCATAAAAAGAATAATAAAGGGGATAAGTATATGCAAATATCCAAATTAATAGATCATACCATATTAAAGCCTGATGCCACAGAAATAGAAGTAAAGCAAATCTGTAAGGAAGCTAAAGAATATAAGTTTAAATCAGTATGCGTAAATTCAACTTATGTTAAATATGTAAGTGAACATCTAAAAGGAAGTGAAGTTTTAACTTGTTCAGTAGTAGGATTTCCTTTAGGCTCAGTACCAACTGAGGTTAAATCATATGAAACCTCTATGGCCATAAAAGATGGTGCTGATGAAATAGATATGGTTATAAATATTGGTAATTTAAAAGATGGAAAGTATGAAGATGTTCTAAAAGATATAAAGTCGGTAGTAGAATCAGCTCAAGGTAGAACTGTAAAGGTGATTATAGAAACTTGCTTATTAGAAGATGAAGAGAAAATTAAAGCTTGTGAGTTATCAGTCCAAGCAGGCGCTCACTATGTAAAGACTTCAACAGGATTTTCAACTGGTGGAGCTACAGAAGCTGATGTTAAGCTGATGAGAAAAGTTGTTGGAGATAAGCTAGGAGTAAAAGCTTCTGGTGGAATAAGAAGTTTAGAAGATGCTGAAAAGATGATAAATGCTGGGGCATCAAGGATAGGAGCTAGTTCAGGTATCCAGATAGTTTTAGAAGAAAAAAATAAAATTACTAAGTAAATAGATTCAAATTTAAAGCTAGATATAATAATTATATCTAGCTTTTTTTTGATATAATAGCCTTATAAAATAAAAAAGTATAAATAAACTAAATGGAGGAAGCTATGAAAAAGATACCAGTAATAATAGATTGTGATCCAGGGCTTGACGATGTAGTGGCCTTACTTATGGCAGGTAGAAATGATAAAATAGATTTAAAGGCAGTTACAGTTGTAGGTGGAAATCAGACACTTGAAAAAGTAGGAAAAAACACTTTAAAACTTTTAAGTTTTGCAGAAATACATGTGCCAGTGGGATTTGGTTTTAGGGGTCCTATAGTTAGAGAACCTGTAATAGCCCCAGAAGTTCATGGAGATGATGGAATATATGGTCTAATGCTTCCAGAGACTAAATTAAAGAGTTCAGATCTTCATGCTGTAGATTTAATAGCAGAGACATTGATAAAATCAGAAGAAAAGATTACAATAATAGCAATGGGTCCTCTTACAAATATTGCAATCTTCTTAAAAAAATTTCCAGAGTTAAAAGATAAAATTGAAAAGATTTCTTTGATGGGAGGAGCTATAAATGGAGGAAACTGTACTCCATCTGCAGAATTTAATATCTATGTAGATCCAGAAGCAGCAGATATAGTATTTAAAGCAGGAATCCCTATAATTATGAGTGGACTTGATGTAACTCAAAAGGCAAATGTTTTACAAGAGGATATAGAAAAAATTAAAGAAATAGATAATAAGCTTGCAAAGTTTTTAGGTCAGATATTAGAAAAGTTAGTAAGCTACCATAAAACTACATATTTTAATGGATGTCATCTTCATGATCCGGTAGCATTAATAGCTGTAACAAATCCAGAGATGATAAAGACAAAAGCTCTTCATGTAGAAGTAGAACTTCAGGGAAAACATACAAGAGGCATGACAGTTGCCAATGAGGCAAAGAGATTCAATCAAAATCCAAATGCAGATGTTGGCTTTCATATAGATAAAGAAGCTTTTGTAAAAGAGATAATAAACTCTATTAAAAAGTATTAAATAAATTTTGAGAGGAAAATTAAAATGGATAAATTTCATAAGGAAATAGAAGAAGTGGTAGCTTGGCTTGGAGGCTTTGGAAAAGATAGTCAAGGTGGAGTTACTAGAACCCTTTATAGCAGACAATGGCTTGATGCACAAAATGCTTTAAAAGAAAAACTTGAATCTCTAGGACTTCAAACAAATTTTGATGAGGTGGGGAATTTATTTGGAAGAGTTAAAGGGCTTGAATCTCCAGATGAAGTAATAGCTACAGGTTCACATATAGATACTGTTAACAATGGAGGAAAACTAGATGGAGCTTTTGGAATAATCGCTGGAATGATTGCTATAAAAAATCTATTAGAACAGCATGGAAGACCAAAGAAGTCTTTAGAACTCATATCAGTAGCTGAAGAAGAAGGAAGTAGATTTCCCTATGCATATTGGGGAAGTAAAAATATATTTGGCTTAGCAAAAAAAGAAGACTTAGTAGATCTGGTAGATAGTGAAGGAAAAAGATTTATTGATGAAATGAGAAAATGTGGATTTGATTTTAGGAAAGATAATGCTCCAAAAACTGATTTAAAGGCCTTTATAGAAGTTCATATTGAACAAGGGAATTTCTTAGAGATGGAAGGAAAGTCTGTTGGGATAGTAACGGGTATAGTTGGAATCAGAAGATATGGTGTGAAATTAAAAGGACAAGCTAATCATGCAGGTACTACGATTATGAAATATAGAAAGGATACCATAGAAGCCTTTGCAAGAATTGTAAATTTGTCACTTGAAAAAGCTAAAATAGAAGGAGATCCACTGGTTCTTACCTTTGGAAGTCTAGATGTTAAACCCAATGTTGTAAATGTGGTTCCAGGTGAAACTCTATTTACAATAGATTGCAGACATACTGATAAATATACCCTAAACAATTTTACTAGAGAAATTGAAGAAGATATGAAGAAAATCTGTAACGACATGGGTATAGAAATCGAAGTAGATATGTGGATGGATGAAGACCCGGTAGAGATGGATGAAAAGATCATAGCTACTATAGAAAGAGTTTCTAAGGAAAGTAATTTGAATTATAAGATAATGCATAGCGGAGCAGGTCATGATTCCCAGATATTTGCACCAAGAGTTCCAACGGGAATGATATTTGTACCAAGTATAAAAGGTATAAGCCATAGTCCTGAAGAAGATACAGATGTAAAAGATTTGGCTCAGGGAATAAGGGCACTCCAAGCAGTACTTTATGAATTGGCATATAAGTAAACTCTAGTCTATATCTTGGTAGAGTTTAAGTGTATCTTCTATATGTTTATTATCTGGTTTGCTGACATCTTGTAATTCTGAGCCCATGACTATGGCTATATATTCTATATCATTTTTTATAGCAAGAGTTGCCCAACATTGTCCTGCTTCATGTGTTGTTCCAGATTTTCCGCCTATAATTTTAAAATCTTTTTGAGGGAAATTATGAAGTCTTGAAAGTACAGTAGATTTTAGACGGATTCCATTTGGGTGATCCAAGGTAGAGGAAGTCTGGAAAGTTTCTTTAGTAAAGATAGCCCGAAAATTTCCATCATCTAAGGCATAATCTAAAAGCCTGGCCATATCATAGGCAGTAGTATATTGGTTTTTATCATGAAGCCCTTCTGGATTGGTAAAATGAGTATCCTTTAGCCCAATTTCAGATGCTTTATCGTTCATAAGTTTAACAAAAGTATTGACGCTTCCCCCTACATTGATGGCTAAAGAATTTGCAGCTTCACCACCAGAATTTAAAATAGTTCCATAAAGCAAATCTCTATAGGAAGTTGTTTCTCTTCCATAAAATCCTGCCATTGATGAGTTGTGACTTACCATATTTTTATAAGTATCTACATCTACAGGAGCAGGAGCAGACAAGTCTTCTATATGTTCTAAAGCCACTATAGTAGTCATAATTTTGGTCAAAGAAGCTGGGTAGGCCTTTGACTTATGATTTTTCTTAGTTACTTTACTTTTATCCTGGCGATTTAATAGGCATATGTACTCGCTGTTATATTTTTCATCAATGTACTCTTCAGTAAATAAGGAAATTGGATTATCGAAGCTTTCATTCATAAAGAATAATCCCAAAATTAAAAATCCAATTATAAGAAGTGCTTTTAGAAATTTAAAAATTTTTTTCATATTTTCATCTCCCTAAATAATTAAATCTATCTTTTTAAAAAAACATCAAGTTCATATAGTATATTATCACAAATCAAGACCTTTTATCTTGATTTTGGGTATATATAAATATAGATATTTAAATAAAATGTATGAGGAGTGAAATCATGAAAAAGAGAATATTTATCCCATATATAATATGGATAGTCATAATAGCTCTAGCTTTCACAGGATGTTCAGATGATGACAAAGATAAAGAGTCTGATAAAAATGATCTAGGAAAACCAGTTCCTTCTAAGGAAAAAGATGAGGATATAATTGAAGAGTTTAGAATAATTAAAAAAACTTCGCCTGCTCCTGATCTTTTAATAGAGTTTATAGATGAAAATATAGATGAAGTTTCTACTGAAAAAGCAGATGAAATGATTGATTCTTTAGAAGCATTACTAGAAAAGAACACTCATGTATATAGGGGTAAAATATCAGAACTTGATGAAGATAATGAATTATTGAAGATAGATGGAGATAAAAAAGAGTTTCAAAGAAAAAATATAGAAAAGATAGAAAATGAAAAACTAAAAGTAGAAGTAGATTATTTGTATTCAAATATGTATAAGCTTATAAATTTGGAAGGAGAGTTTTATCGTACTATAGATTATTCTAAATTAAAAGTGTATAATCGGCATCTAAGTGAAAACTTAAAGAAATATATAGATATTAGAAGCTTAGAATCAGATGATAGATCCATGATTGATGGAGAATTGACCATTAGTTTTGACGAACTTGTAGATAGGATATTTAAAACAGAAGAGTATTTAAAAATTGCATCAAAAGATAAGAGAAAAGAAGAAATGTTAAAAGAGTATGAATATAAGATAAGTGCATACTTAAAAGGTCTGCCAAATACACCTATAATGAATTATGAAAATAAAGAGATAAATAAAGAAGTACTGGAAAGTTATGAGGAAACCATGAATAAAGAATATAAGATATCTCATATAGTAAAAGATTATGTAGAGTTTATAAGAGAGAATGATAATATTATAGACGAAGTGGTATTGAAAAAAGCAGATGAGCTTATAGTTAAAGCTATATATGATGTATCGGTAGAAGAAAATCAATAGGAGGAAAAAAGATGAGTGAATGGATAAATAACAGAGAATATAGGCAGGAAAAGTTAAAAGAGGTAATAAAAGAATTACATGAAGGAAAAAGTGTGGATGAAGTGAAGGAAAAATTTGCTAAGATAATAGAAGGAGTCTCACCTGTTGAAATAGGGCAGATGGAAGTACAACTTGTAAAAGAAGGACTTCCGATTGAAGAGATACAAAACCTATGTGATGTTCATGCCGCTGTATTTAAGGGTAGTTTAGATGAAATACATCATCCTGAACAGGTACCAGGACATCCCATATATACTTTGAAAAAAGAGAATGAAGCACTTGAATCCTATATAGAAAATACTTTGAATCCCAATATAGAGAAGTTTAAAATAGATGATAATAAAGACAATATATTAAAATTAAGAGAAGATTTTAATTTTATATGGGATATAGATAAGCATTATAGTAGAAAGGAATAACAGCTCCACCTAAAGTTATGTGGGGAGTTGATGATGAGATTAGAGAAAAAATAAAGACTATAATCTTAGATTTAAGAAATTATATGGGTGATAAAGATGGATTGATTTTAAGGATTGAAAATGCAATAGATCAAATAAAAGAAATGATATTTAAAGAAGATAGTATTCTCTCGCCTATGAGTTTAGAAACACTTACTGAAGATGAATGGATTAGTATATATAAAGAATCAGATGAGGTAGGATTTGCATTTATAGAGCCTGAAAAAACTTGGGAATATAAACGTATAAGACCAAAAGCAGAAAAAGAAGAAACTGAAATAGAAACCAAAGATATAAGTGGAAGCATAAAATTTGAAAATGGGTCTTTAACTCCTGAAGAAATAAAGAGTATATTCGAAGTTATTCCTGGGGAAGTTTCATTTGTAGATAAAAATGATAAAGTAAAGTTTTTCTCAAAAGGTGAACATAGAATATTTACTCGTACTAAAGCTGTAATAGGAAGAGAGGTTTCAAACTGTCATCCACCATCATCAGTTGATATGGTAGATAGAATAGTAAATGACTTTAAATCAGGAGAAAAAGATAGTGAAGACTTCTGGATACAGATGGGAGATAAGTTTGTCTTAATAAGATTTTTTGCTGTTAGAAATGAAGATGGAGAATATCTGGGAACCATGGAATATGTTCAAAATGTAGCACCTATCAGAAAGCTTGAAGGTGAGAAGAGACTGTAGAAGATTGAGAAGATTATGAAAAAACTTAAATATTCATAAGATTTAAAAATTTTTCTTGACATGCTGTATGCTCATACTATATAATCATTATTAATATAAAGAATAAAAAATGCAAGTGAGAAGAGAAAAATATTCATTTTGATTTTAGAGAGCTAATGATTGGTGAAAATTAGCATCAGAGGAATATATAATACTAGTTTCTCAGGCAGCTTATCTGAAAATGCGAATCAGTAGGATAAGACGACTTCCATCGTTATATGGATACTAGATATTGGTCTAGGAAAGAGACAGATTACTGTGAATTAGGGTGGTAACGCGAAGCTAACTCCTTCGTCCCTATAAGTTTATATAAACTTATAGGGATGGGGGATTTTTTTAATTTAAGGAGGAATTAAAATGAGAGAAAAAATATATTTTTTTGATACAAGCTTAAGAGATGGAGAACAATCACCAGGTTGTAGTATGAATAAGAGGGAAAAACTAATTTTAGCAAAACAACTTGAAAGATTGGGAGTGGATGTTATAGAGGCTGGATTTGCTGCTGCATCTGAGGGAGATTTTGAATCTATAAGAGAGATAGCCAGTGAAATAAAGGATTCTACAATTGCAGTTTTAGCAAGAACTGTAAAGAGCGACATAGACAAAGCTTATCAAGCTGTAAAGATGGCTAAAAAACCAAGGATACATACATTTATAGCGACTTCAGATATTCATATGGAATATAAACTAAAGATGACCAAAGAAGAAGTTATGCAAAGAGCTGAAGAAATGGTCAAATACGCTAGCAGTCTGGTCCCGGAGGTAGAGTTTTCAGCAGAAGATGCAACCAGAAGTTCTACAGATTTTTTAGCAGAGATATTTGATAAATATTATGAATTTATAATGGAGATAAGGGAAAAATCAAAGTATTTGGATACAGTCATTATATCGGTCCACTGTCACAATGACTTGGGGCTAGCAGTTGCCAATACACTGGCTGCATTAAAGGCAGGAGCAAGACAATTTGAATGTACTATGAATGGTATAGGTGAAAGAGCAGGAAATGCAGCTCTTGAAGAACTTGCTATGATCCTTAAGACTAGAAAAGATATATATGATTTTGAAACAAATATAGTAACTGAAGAGATATCTAGAACAAGCAATCTTTTAAGCAGTATTACAGGGGTGCATGTTCAACCCAATAAAGCTATTGTGGGAGCAAATGCCTTTGCTCACGAGTCAGGAATTCATCAACACGGTATGCTTAGCAATCGTGAAACTTATGAGATAATGACTCCTGAATCTATTGGACTTAAAGAAACCAAGATGGTACTTGGCAAACACTCCGGAAGACATGCTTTTAGAGATAGGATAAAGTCTCTTGGTTTTGATCTAGATGAAGAAGAAATAAACCAAGCTTTTCAAAAATTTAAAGACTTGGCAGATCAAAAGAAAGTTATATATGATAGTGATATAGAAGTAATTCTTACAAGAGGAGCAAAACTAGAAGATGCTAAATATAAGCTTAAGCGTTTTGTGGTAAATGCTGGAAATACTATTTCTACTATAGCTTCAGTAGTTCTTGATATAGATGGAGAAGAAGTAGAGGGTATTGCTTCTGCTGGAGGTCCAATAGATTCAGCTATCAGAGCAATAGAAAAATGCTTGGATATGGATCTTACAATGGAAGATTATTCACTACAGTCTATAACGGAAGGAACAGATGCAATTGGATATGCGACTGTAAAACTTAAGTATGGTGAAGATCACTATTCTGGAAGAGATGCTAGTGTAGATGTTGTGGAAGCAAGTATAAATGCATATTTAGATGCAGTCAATAAGATTTAAATAGGAGGAGAGATAAAAATGGCAATGACAATGACTCAAAAAATATTGGCAGATCACGCAGGACTTACTGAGGTCTATGCTGGACAATTTATAGAAGCTAAACTAGATATGGTTTTAGGAAACGACATAACGGCACCTGTAGCTATAAAAGAATTTGAAAAAATAGGTGTAAAAGATGTATTCGATAAAACTAAGGTAGCATTGGTCCCAGACCACTTCACGCCAAATAAAGATATAGAATCAGCTCAACAATGTAAAGCTATGAGAGAGTTCGCCTATGAAAAAGAAATTGAAAATTATTTTGAAATAGGACAGATGGGTATAGAACATGCTCTGCTTCCTGAAAAAGGACTTGTAGTTCCGGGCGATGTAGTTATAGGTGCCGATTCACATACTTGTACTTATGGAGCACTTGGAGCTTTTTCTACAGGGGTAGGAAGTACAGATATGGGAGCTTCTATGGCATGGGGTAAATGTTGGTTTAAAGTTCCTGAAGCTATAGAGTTTGAACTTACAGGAAAGCCTAGCCAATGGGTAAGCGGAAAAGATATTATACTTCATATAATAGGGAAGATAGGAGTAGAGGGTGCAAGATATAAGTCTATGGAGTTTACTGGAGATGGAGTAAAAAACCTAAATATGGATGATAGATTTACTATATCGAATATGGCCATAGAAGCAGGAGCGAAAAACGGAATATTCCAAGTAGATGAACAGACTATAGAATATGTAAAAGAACATTCTAAGAGAGATTTTAAAATATATAAAAGAGACGAAGATGCAGTTTATAGTGAGAAGATCACTATAGATTTAAGTAAGATAAGACCAACTGTAAGTTTTCCTCATAGTCCAGACAATACTAGAACTATAGATGAAGTTGGAGATATAAAGATAGACCAAGTAGTTATAGGTTCTTGTACAAATGGTAGGATTGAAGACTTGAGAGTAGCAGCAAAGGTATTTAAAGGTAAAAAAGTTCATAAGGGAATTAGAACTATAATATTTCCAGCTACTCAAAATATATATTTAAAAGCTATGGAAGAAGGCTTATTAAAGATATTTATAGAGGCAGGTGCAGTCGTCAGTACGCCGACCTGTGGGCCTTGTCTTGGAGGACATATGGGTATCTTAGCAGAAGGAGAAAGAGCAGTTGCAACTACCAATAGAAACTTTGTAGGTAGAATGGGTCACCAGACTTCTGAAGTATATCTTGCAAGTCCGGCAGTTGCTGCAGCTTCAGCTGTTATGGGTAAGATAGCAAACCCAGAAGAAATAATTTAGGAGGTGGTAAAGTGAAGACAAGAGGAAAAGCATTTAAATATGGAGACAATATAGATACAGATGTAATAATTCCTGCAAGATATCTTATGAGTTTTGATCCTTTAGAGCTTAAAAAACATTGTATGGAAGATATAGACAAAGATTTTGCAAAAAAAGTTAATCCTGGAGATGTAATAGTCGGAAAGAAAAACTTCGGATGTGGTTCTTCCAGAGAACACGCTCCTATAGCTATAAAAGCATCAGGCGTATCTTGTGTTATAGCTGAAAGTTTCGCAAGGATATTTTATAGAAACTCATTCAATATAGGACTTCCAATAGTTGAGAGTAAAGAAGCATCGGAAGGAATAGATGATGGAAATGAAATAGAAATAGATTTTTCTGCAGGCCAAATAAAAAATATAAGTAAGGATGAAATTTATAAAATAGAAGCTTATCCAGAATTTATCCAAAAGATAATAGAAAGTGACGGGCTTATAAATTATGTGGGAGATAGGATGGGAGAAAAAAATGGACTATAAAATAGCTATTGCAAAAGGAGACGGAATAGGTCCGGAAATAGTTGAAAGTGCTATGAAGGTCTTAGATAGAGTGGGAGAGTTAAAGGGTCATAAATTTATATATAGAGAAGCTCCAGTTGGAGGCTTTGCCTATGACTTATATGGTGAACCGCTTCCGGAAGAAAGTATAAAAACTTGCAAAGAAAGTGATTCAGTTCTCTTTGGTGCAGTTGGAGGAGATAAGTGGGACAATCTTCCTGGAGATAAAAGAGCTGAAACTGCTATTCTAGGTCTTAGAAAACATTTACAGACATTTGCAAACCTAAGGCCAGGCAATCTATTTAAATCACTTAAAGATGCCTCACCCTTAAAGGAGAGCATTATAGGGGATGGTTTTGATATAATGGTGGTAAGGGAACTTACTGGCGGGATATATTTTGGTGAGAAAGGATATAAAGATACAGAAAATGGAAGATCTGCCTACGATGTTGAGATATATAGTGAGATGGAGATAGAGAGAATAGCCCGAATAGGATTTGAAATGGCTATGAAAAGAGATAAGAAACTTACAAGTGTAGACAAGTCAAACGTGCTTGAAAGTTCTAGACTCTGGAGAAAAGTAGTAGAAGAAGTTTCAAAGGATTATGAAGAAGTTACTTTAAATCATATGTATATAGATAATGCAGCCATGCAAGTTATAAGAAATCCAAAACAATTTGACGTGATTCTAACTTCAAATATATTTGGAGATATACTTTCAGATGAGATAAGTATGATAACAGGTTCTATTGGTATGCTAGCTTCAGCAAGTATAGGTAAAGATAAAAAGGGAATATTTGAACCAATCCACGGTTCTGCTCCAGACATAACAGGAAAGGGAATTGCAAATCCTATAGCAACTATTCTTTCAGCAGCTATGATGTTAAAGTATTCATTTGGGCTAGAAGAAGAAAGTAAGATGATAGAAGATGCAGTAAGTCAAACTCTAGAAGATGGATATAGAACTGCAGATATAAAGGGTGATGGAGATTGGATAAAAACTGGAGAAATGACAGATAGAATAATAAAAAATATAAAAAAATAATAAGAAACTTTAATTAGTTTTGAAAATAACTTGACTAATCAGAAAATTTAGTATAAATTAAATAGAACAATAAATGAAAGGTGGCATAAAAACATGGAAAATAAAATGATAAATGGTGCAAGAATACTTTTAGAGTCATTATATAGACTTGGAGTAAGAGATATGTTTGGTTATCCAGGGGGCACCGTTATACCTATATATGATGAAATATATAATTTCGAAGGAATAAATCATTACTTCTCAAGACACGAACAAGGAGCAGCTCATGAAGCTGATGGATATGCTAGAGCTAGTGGGAAAGTTGGCGTATGTCTTGCTACATCAGGTCCTGGTGCTACTAACTTAGTTACTGGAATCATGACAGCACATATGGACTCTACTCCTATGATAGCTATAACAGGTCAGGTAGCAAGCTCTCTTCTTGGAAAAGATGCATTTCAGGAAAGTGATATTGTAGGAATAACAGTACCTATTACAAAGATGAACTATTTAATACAAGACATAAGAGAACTTCCAAGAGTTATAAAAGAAGCATATTTCATAGCTTCAACAGGAAGACAAGGTCCAGTTCTTATAGATATACCCAAGGATATTCAAACTCATGAGATCCCTGTAGATGAATTTGAAGAGATATTTGGCCAAGCAATAGATTTAGAAGGATATGATCCAACTTATCATGGTCATCCAATTCAGATAAAAAAGGCTAAAGCGCTTATAGCAGAAGCTAAAAAACCTGTAATATTAGCAGGTGCTGGAATACTTAAGTCAAAGGCATCTCAAGAATTATTAGAATTAGCTGAGAAAACTCAAATTCCAGTTGCATCAACCCTATTAGGTCTTGGAGGATTTCCAAGTAGCCATGAATTATCTTTAGGAATGATAGGTATGCACGGAACTGTAACTGCTAACTATGCTACTGATGAAGCTGATTTAATAATAGCAGCAGGAATGAGATTTGACGATAGAATAACTGGCGATACATCTAAGTTTTGTAGAGATGCTAAAGTTATTCACATAGATATAGATCCTGCAGAGATAGGTAAAAATAAATGTATAGATGTTCCTATAGTAGGAGATTTGAAAAATGTCTTAAGAGATTTAAATTTTAAAGTTGAAGTGAAAGATCACTCAGAGTGGATAGAAAAGATTGATAAATGGAAAGAAGAATATCCAAAGGTATATGTAAGAACTAGTGAAGATAAACTTATGCCGCAAGAAGTTCTTATGAAAATAAATAGCATATTAAAGGGAGATTGTATAGTAACCACAGATGTAGGACAACATCAGATGTGGGCTGCACAGTTTATGGATTTTGAAAATCCAGATTCTATGTTAACATCTGGAGGATCAGGAACGATGGGCTTTGGACTACCTTCATCTATAGGGGCACAAATAGCAAAAAGAGATAAAAAAGTAATCGCTGTTGTAGGAGATGGTGGTTTTCAAATGACTTATCAAGAGCTTATGCTATTAAAACAATATGATTTACCAATAAAAATAATATTGCTTAATAACTCATATCTTGGAATGGTAAGGCAATGGCAAGAGATATTCAATGAAAAAAGATATTCATTTGTAGACCTTGACTTTAATCCAGACTTTAACAAGATAGCAGAAGCTTATGGAATAAAAAATGCACTTATAAAGACCAAAGAAGAATTAGAAACAGGCGTGGAAGAGTTATTGATGAATGACGAAGCAGTTTTAATAAACTTTATAGTTGAAAAAGAAGCAAATGTATATCCTATGATCCCAGCAGGCGCTGATGTATCTAAAATAATGGGAACTAAGGGGGTTCTATAGATGAAAAAAACACATGAAATATTGATCATTGCAAAAAATACAAATGGTATAGTAGTTAGGATAATGTCACTTTTCAATAGAAGGGGATATTTTGTAAAAAAGATGACTGCTGGAATTACAAATAAACCTGGATATGCAAGACTTACTCTTAGTGTGGAAGGTGAAGATGAGATATTAGACCAAATACAAAAACAAGTTTATAAAATTGTAGATGTAGTAAAGGTTAAAATATTTCCAGAAACTGGAGTTATAAGACGTGAAATGATGCTTATAAAGATTAAAGCAGATAATGAATCAAGATCTCAGATAGTTCAGATAGCAGATATCTATAGGGGTAAGGTTTTGGATATTTCTCCAGAATCTTTAACTGTAGAACTTACAGGTGATGTTGAAAAACTTAGAGGCTTTATAGAGATGATGGAAAAGTATGGTGTACTTGAAATAGCAAAGAGTGGTATACTTGCAATGAGCAGAGGAGAAAAGCTTTAATAATAAAAGATATATTAGAAGGGGTTAAACCCCTTCTGATTTATAAGATATAAAATATATAAACTACTTAAATAGGGGAGAGATTATAATGGCAAGAATGTTTTATGAAGAGGAATGTAGGATAGAGAATATAAACAAAAAAAATGTAGCAGTAATAGGATATGGTAGTCAAGGGCATGCACATGCTTTAAACCTTAAGGAGTCAGGAGTAAATGTAAGAGTTGGACTTTATGAAGGAAGTAAATCTTGGGCAAAGGCAGAAGAAGCAGGACTAGAAGTAATGACTGCTAAAGATGCTGCTGCTTGGGCAGATGTAATTATGATACTTATAAATGATGAAAGACAAGTTGAATTATATGAAGAAAGTATAAAAGAAAATTTAACTGAAGGAAAGTACTTAGCTTTTGCTCACGGATTCAATATTCATTACGGTCAAATAGTTCCTCCAGAAAATGTAAATGTATTTATGGTAGCTCCAAAAGGACCTGGGCATACAGTAAGAAGTCAATTTGAAGAGGGAAGAGGAGTACCTTGCCTTGTAACAGCTTATCAAGACGTAAGTGGAGATACTATGGATGTAGCACTTGCTTACGCTGCAGGACTTGGTGGATCGCGTGCAGGGGTACTTGAAACTACATTTAAAGAAGAAACTGAAACAGATCTTTTCGGTGAACAAGCAGTACTTTGTGGTGGAGTAACTGAACTTATGAAAGTTGGCTTTGAAGTTCTTGTAGAAGCAGGCTATGATCCAGAAAGTGCTTACTTCGAATGTGTACACGAAATGAAACTGATAGTTGATATGATAAATGAAGGTGGATTTAGCTATATGAGATACTCCATAAGTGATACAGCAGAATATGGAGACTATTCAGCAGGGAAGAGAATAATTACTGAAGATACAAAGGATGAGATGAGAAAAATTCTAGGAGAAGTACAAGATGGTACCTTTGCTAAGAACTGGATATTGGAAAATAAAGCTAATAAACCTTCATTCAATGCAAGGAGAAGAATGGAACAAAATCATCCTATGGAAAAAATAGGAGAAAAATTAAGAAAGATGATGAGTTGGTTGAAAAAATAGTTGGTCAAATAGATTTTAGCAAATAGAGATGAAGAGATAAGCTTTGTCTCTATTTGTTTATTTATAAAGTCTTATAAAAAAACTAAAGAAATGATTGACAAGTAAAAACAATTGTTGTATAATTAGAAGGTAAACTAAATAAAGAGAGTAAACGAAGAAGAAGTGTCCGCTTCTCACCTTATGGCTAGGCTAATAGGGTTAACAAATTAGGAATCAAAATTGTCTACATAAGACAATTTTCTATGCGTTTAAGCGGGTAATCAGACCTGCTTTTTTTATTGCCAAAATATATCTGGAGGTGTTGTAATATTAAAGAGCTTCAGATTAATGAAGAAATTAGAGAAAGAGAAGTAAGATTAATTGGTGTTGAAGGTGAACAGCTAGGAGTTGTAGAAACTAGGGAAGCAATGGGAATTGCCATTGATAAAAACTTAGACTTAGTTAAGGTGGCA
>CAZRHX010000004.1:0-25452 GCA_964599855.1 uncultured Tissierella sp.
TCAAAGCTTATGAAGAGTTCCCTTCTTTTTTCCCAGGCCTTCCTTTCTTCTGGAGTTTCTGCAGTGGCAATCCTAACTTCTATTTTTTCTACATGCCCTTCTTCTTGAGCTTCTGTAAGCATCCTAAGTCTGTCGGAAAAGCTGTTGTGAGAATCCCTTCTTTTAAAGAGTATATCCACCACATTGTTCATAGAATCTGTCAGGGGACTTGAAGCATCCAAGAGATTTTTTAAGTCTCCTGGGGAAAGATCTTCAAATTTAACTCCTATATGTATTCCCACCTGAAGGCACTTAAACTTATCCTTAAAGTCTATGCTTTCTTCTAGATAGTCTGGACTGTCTGAAAAATCCATTTCAAAGTGTGGATCCAGAACTATACTAGGTATGTCTTGATTCATAAGTTCCTCTAGGATAACCCTAAGGCCAAAGGACTTTCCTGAACCTGAACCACCAAAGACTCCCATATGGGGATAGTGGTGCTGGCTCTTAAGATCCATTATATAGGGTATTTCCCTTTGGGCTACTAGGCTGCCTTCTTCAAAGGTATGGAGTATGTCTTTAAATTCCTCATCCATGTCCTCCACCATATCGTCTGTGTTTCTTATAACTCCAAGAACCAGTCCTTCTTCTAGGCTGGACTGGATCATAAGATCCTTAACTTCAAAAAACTTAGGCAGCCTTATATCTGAACCTGTCTGTATAGGATATAGGGCTTCATTTAAGAGCCTGACCTTGGAAATATATATGGTGTCTTCATCTATATTGTAGCCTAGGGCCTTTAAGGATTCTAGGACAGAGGAGTCCACCATATCCCCATATATATTGAGGGGAATATATCTGTTAAAGGTCTTAGCTTCTACTACCTCTCCCAGTATATCTCCTTGATAGGGATCTTCTATAATGAGAAATTCATTTATTCTAAAATTTCTGTCTTTTGATCCTATAAAGACCTCTTGTTGTGTTGTTATGCCTACTACCTTCATATTTACCATCTCCTAATGTCTCTTGTCTCTTTGGGATATGAAAAATCTTTCATAGAGTCCCCTGTCCATATAACTTTCTAAGAGGCTCTTCATCATTTCATCTGATATTTTAGCTTCCTTGTCCACTATGTCCAGCCAAAGGGGTATGCCCCGACTGTTTTCTGGAGTTAGGGTCAAGACTAGCCTGGCCATATCCTCCATACTGGTTTTTTGACTGTCTAAAATATCCATACCAATAACTGTTGGAGTTCTAGAGCTCCTGATAAAGGCTGAAGAATAACCTTCCAGGCCTTTTTTATTTACTCTTTCATTTATGCTTATCATCTCTCCATATTGGAGTTTTCCAAATAAGATCTCCCTATCATAGATGGAGGTATCCATGTCTCTATAGTGCTTTTTTAAAGTATCTCCTATTATAGAGGTCTTTATATCTTCTATAACCCCTATTAGGAGAATATCTCTTTCTTCGCATAGGCTTCTAAGCTTTATCCAGCTTTCCTTGGCATATATGTTATATCTTATAAGTCCACCATCCATCAAGATAGCATAGGGCTGAAAGTCCTCTACTGCTTCCAGGGCAGCTTCTACTTCCAGGGTGGCTAGCTTTATGTTTTTAGTGTCTTCCACCTCTCCATCCCTATCTATATCCTCTAGGATGGAGTCTTCTCTTTTTACTTCTTCTAGAGGTGTATATATGTCTGCTAGAACTATGGAATGGTCCTTTCTAGTGGTGGATTTGGCCAGGGCCTGGTAGGCCTCTACAAAGTGGGGATGGGATCCTCCCATCCTGTTGCTGGAGCCATCAACTCCAACTATGCCACCCTTTTTTTGATAGAGATTTAATTTTTCTTTTTCCAGTCTTTCTAGGGCTTTTATAGTTCCCACTTCTTTTTTTATAAAAGCTCTAAATTCATCCCAACTTAGGTCCAATACTTCCCTATATTTTCCCTCCAGATCCTTGCTTAAGCTGGAGATCTTTTCCTTTAGTTTATCATGTATGTCATACACTTTTACCAACTCTCTCCTTAGATAGTTAAACTCTTTTTGTAGACTCTATTTTTAGCTAGATTATATTTTTCTGAGACTATCTTTACACTGGCTTTCTTTGTAAAGCCCTGGTCTATAAATTTTCTCAACTCTTCTTCTATATCTATTTCCCTAGCTTCCTCTTCTCCCTCATCCCTTCCTTCTAGGACCAGGACAAATTCTCCCTTGGGAGGAGTCTTTTCAAACTTATCTATAGCTGCTTCTACATCTCCTCGGAATATTTCTTCATAGATCTTAGTAAGCTCTCTTGCTAGGGCCAGTTTTCTGTTGCCTAGTATTTCCAAGATATCCCTGAGGGAATCCTTTAGTCTGTGAGGAGATTCATATATTATTATGGTGTTTTCTTCTTCTCTTAGGGCCCTTAATCTCTCCACTCTTTCTTTTTTCTTAGAGGGCAAGAAGCCTTCAAAGCTAAATCTTCTGGTAGA
This sequence comes from uncultured Tissierella sp., assembly GCA_964599855.1. Taxonomy (GTDB): domain Bacteria; phylum Bacillota; class Clostridia; order Tissierellales; family Tissierellaceae; genus Tissierella_A. The sequence goes on from CAZRHX010000004.1 coordinate 2,459, forward strand.
AAGTCCTGAGGCAACCAGGGCTGTTATAAGGGCTGTGGCTCCTGGTAGAACTACTACTTCTATAGCTTCTTCTATGGCTAAGCTTATAAGTCTTTCCCCTGGATCTGATATGCCTGGCATGCCTGCGTCACTTATCTGGGCTATATCTTCACCTCTTAATAGCCTTTCTATAAGCTCCCTAGACTTTTCTCTTTCATTGTGTTCATGAAAGGATGTAAGGGGCTTCTTTATCTCATAGTGGTTTAAGAGCTTTAAGCTGTGTCTTGTATCCTCTGCTGCTATTAGGTCCACACTTTCTAAGGTTTTTAAAGTTCTTATGGTTATATCTTCTAAATTGCCTATGGGTGTTGGGCAAATATAGAGTTTTCCCTTATTCATAAGCCACCTACTTTCTATCATATATTTTATAGATCTCTTTTGTATAGCTGTTGTCATCATTATATACTATTAGGGGTTTAAGGAATTTTAAATCTATATTTCCATCCTTAACCGCCTCTATAAGGACAAGATTTGTAGCCCTATCTCTCTTTGGATAGACAAATCTTATCTTCTTAGGCTCTATATTGTAATTTCTCAGATAGTAGAATATATCAGTTAGCCTATCTGGCCTATGTACTAGGAAAAGTTTTCCCAGAGGCTTTAGGAGATAGGCTGAAATCCTTATTATATCTTCTATATTGCAGGATATTTCATGCCTGGAAAGTGCAAAATTTTCATTTTTATTTACTATTGCCCCTCCCTTTTTTAAGTAGGGGGGATTTGATATAACACTATCAAAATGGGCCTTGGGAAAGTAAGTATCCAAGGACTTTAGGTCCATATTCAAGATTTGAATCTTTTCTTCTAAGCTATTCATTTCTATACTTCTTTTAGCCCTTAAAAATACCTCTTCCTGGATCTCCACCCCATAGATCTTTTTTATCCTGGGATTGTCTGCGATTCTAAGAGGTATTATGGCTGAGCCTGTGCCAAGATCTATAACATTTCCCCTGGGACTGGCAAAGTTTGAAAGAAATATGGCATCTGTACCATAGGAGAAGGAGTTTTCCTCTTGTATGATTTTATATTTGCTGCCTGGTACCAGGTCTATTCTTTCCATAAAATTCACCTTTCTATGTATGAAAAAAAGCTTCCATAAAGATTTAATAGGAAGCTTTTTAAAAAATTTGTTTTAAAAAAGACCCAGAGGGTCTTTTTTATATTAACTTTACTCAGGTTGACACGCATCTGTAGGACACACATCATTACATGCTCCACAATCTATACATGCATCTGGATCTATTATGTAAATATCGCCTTCAGATATGGCATCAGTTGGACATTCTGGTACACAAGCCCCACAAGCTATACAATCTTCAGTTATAACATAAGCCATTTTTTCCACCTCCGTCATTTGATATCTATATTTTAACAGATTTTCTATAAAAACTAAAGTTTTATTTTAATAATCTTCAGAATCCCCATGGTTTTTTAAACCCTTTAAATATAAAGTATCTCTTTCTCCTGTAACTTTAATATCTTTTATAGGATATTTAAATATATCCTGTGAATCATCTTCTAGTTCAACTCTTACCTTTACTGTCTCTAGAAGGGTGTAGGTATATACTATGGTTCCCCTACCTGCTGGAGTTTCTACTACATCACCAATATTTGGCATTCTAGATGAAGCATCTTCATAGGCTTCTTCTTCATACTTTAAACAGCACATGAGCCTTCCACAAAGTCCTGATATCTTGGAAGGATTTAAGGATAAGTTTTGCTCCTTAGCCATTTTGATGGATACAGGTTCAAAGTCTCCTAAAAACTGTACACAGCAGCAGGGCTTGCCACAGGGCCCAAGTCCACCCAGCATCTTAGCCTCGTCTCTTACACCAATCTGCCTTAGTTCTATTCTGGTCTTAAATATAGCTGCCAGATCCTTTACAAGATTTCTAAAGTCTATTCTTCCATCAGCTGTAAAGTAAAATATTATCTTATTGTTATCAAAAGTATATTCTACATCTATAATTCTCATTTCCAGTCCATGAAGTCCAACCTTTTCTTCACATATCTTGTGGGCTTTTTTTGCCATCTTTATATTTTCCCTATGGGTATCAAAATCTTCATCTTCTGCTATTCTCAACACCTCTTTTAAAGGTGATACTATTTCTTCTTCCTCTATAAATTTTGGTCCTATAGCTATAAATCCAAATTCTATACCTCTTGCAGTTTCCACAACTACAAAATCATTTAACTTTATATCCAAATCCCTAGGATCAAAATAATATATCTTACCTACCTTTTTAAACCTAACTCCTACAACCTTAACCATTCCAGACCCCCTATATATTAAGAAGCATAGCTTCTATTGCCAACTTAAAGTTTATATTTTTCTTTATAATGTCTTTTGTTTCCATTACATTTAATATTATATCATTTATTTTTTTAAAATCCATAAATGAATGGGAGGAAAGTAAATTTAATTTATCTTTATTGATTATTAAAGAAGTATTTCCTATTCTCTTATAGATTAAAAGATCCCTAAAATAATATATAATTATATCTAGTATTTCATCTATATCTTCTTGGTTTTCTTCGAAAAAGTCTATAGAATAAAATACCTTTGTCTTATCACCAGTTATTATGGAGTCTAAAATTTTTAATAGTTTATCTCTTCTTTCAAATAGATCTTGGCTTTCTGCTAGATTTATACTCTTACCTATGGCACCCTTGGTAAATTGGGTTATAAACTTAGCACTAGTTTCATCCTTGCCATATCTATCCATTAAAAGAGCTTGGATCTCTTCCTTAGCAACTGGATAGAAGTTTATGATCTGAACCCTGGATAGTATGGTAGGTAAAAGCTGAAAGGGATTTGAGCTGGTAAGGATTATATGAACAAATTCTGGAGGTTCTTCCAGTGTCTTGAGTAATTTATTTGTAGATTCCCTGTTCATAAGATGGGCCTCTTCTATTATTATTACTTTTTTATTTGAATTTAAGGGAGCTGTAGTCATTTCTCTTTGTATATCTTCAATGAGCTTTACCTTTATAAGATTTTTTTCTGCCTCTATATGAAAAAAATCCGGATTGTTTCCACTGTCAAATCGCTTGCAGGAAGTGCAAGTATTGCAGGGTTTATCAGTTTCAGACAAGCATAGAAGAGCTTTACTAAAGGCATAAGAAAGTTTTTTCTTTCCTATGCCTTCTTCTCCTTGAAACAAATAAGCATGGCTTGTAGTATTATTTTTTATAGAGCTCTTTAAGCTTTCTATTATCTTTTCATGTCCTATTATCTCTTTAAAGTCCATTTTTTACCTCTTTACAATTTTATATAGTCGTTTATATCTATTACAAATAGATTTGCTCCTCCTACTGTAACCTCTTCCTGGCCATCTCTTATCTTTTTGGTTTGAGTTTCTCCACCTATAAGTTTAACTATATGGTCTAGTTCATCAACTTCTGCACCTATTAAGAGAGTAGTGTTTCCCGCCTTTAGGAAGCCTCCTGTGGAAGATAGTCTAGTGGTTCTTATTTTATTATCCATCAGTGTTCTTATTACCTTATTTACATATTCATCTTGTATTATTGCAATTATAAGTTTCATATATAGTCCCCCTAAATTCTTATATGTTGTTCTACATCTAGAATAAATAGTGTTGCTCCTCCAACTTTTACCTCTAAAGGATAGGGTATATAGGTGTCCCCTGGCATTGAAACAGTAAGAAGTGATGTTGTTATTTCTCGAGTCTTACAATTTCTCTCTATAAGATCTACTACTGATTTTACCTCTTCTTCTTCTATACCTATTAAAAGGGTGGTGTTTCCAGCCTTTAAAAAGCCTCCTGTGGATGTGAGTTTAGTAACTCTATATTCGTGGTCAGTTAAGTCTTCTATTAAACTTGGAGCGTCCTGGTCTTGAACTATAGCGATTATAAGTTTCATCTCTACAACTCCCTTTCTTTTAATTTCTTGTCTATTTTTTCTATTGCCTGTTTTAAGACTTCTTCTATAGGCTTGCTTGCATCTATAAATTCAACGTTTTCAGGATAGAGATCTAAGATCTCCCTATATCCCTGGTAAACTTTTTCATGGAAGCTATTGCCTAGATTTTCAAGTCTATCTCCTTCTAAATTTCCAAGCTTTCTCTCCAATGTTATCTTAGGGTCTATGTCAAAAAATAAAATAAGGTCTGGATAAACTTCTCCTATGGCAAAGTCATTTATGGCCTTTACCTCTTTTATGCCCAGTCCTCTACCAACACCTTGATAGGAAAGACTTGAAAGAACAAATCTATCACAGATTACTAGTTTATTTTCATTTAAGGCAGGACGAATCTTTTCATTTACATGTTGACTTCTTGAAGCTGCATAGAGTAAGGCCTCCGTCTCATAGCTCATCTTTGTGTTTTCATTGTCTAGTATAATGTCTCTTATAGCTTCTCCTATGGCAGTTCCTCCTGGTTCACGTGTCTCTATAAAGTCTATTCCCCTCTTCTCTAGGTATTCTCCCAGTAATTTCATAATGGTAGACTTACCTGAACCATCTGGCCCTTCCAAGCTAATAAATAACCCACTCAAACTTTAACAGCTCCTTTAATTATCATTTTCTTTAGTATTATTATATCTCATTAATAGAAGTATTTCCACTATTAGAAGCATATAAATCAAAGCCTAGGTCTATTTGTCTAGATAGTTAAAACCCTGTTAAAGTTTACAGGGTTTGCTTGCTATTTGAAATTTTATCTTTATAGATCTCTAATTCTTTGATCTCTCCGGTTCATTCTTATTAGGGTGTATACTTCCACAGCCACAAGAACTAAGATAGATCCTACAACTGCGAATATAATACTAGGATAGTTTGAGCTCCAGCCTTGATTGGAAGTGTGTTTTATATAGATTCCCACATAGGCCCAAATAACTGCCAGTCCATAGGCTATATCCTTGTTTCTTATTATTGTAAGAGATGATATAAAGAGACCTACTAGGATGACAAGCACTGTCCAAAAGGCCTGAGAAAGACCAAAGCCACCAAAGCCTCTCTTTACAAGTAGGGCTGTAATATTTGCTATTGTAGCCACTGTTATCCAACCAAAGTATACACTAAAGGGCAATCTTATGAAGATATAGTCCTTTACACTGAGGGTCATCTTTTTTGTTACATTGTTTATAAGTATTAAAAGCACTAGTATAGCTAGCATAATGGGAACTGATATCTCTATAAGCTTATAATGCCAAGTAAAGATCCATGCTGTGTTTAGTAGTGATGAAATAGAGAAATATATGCCTATCTTTTTAAAATTGTTTTCCTTATATAGGTCTTCTACTCTCTGAAATATTCCAAATTGATAGAGTGTGTATAAGAGTAAAAGTGCATAGATAAGGCCCCATATGGAAAAAGTTACTCCTGCAGGTGCAAATAAGTTCTGATAGTAGTCTGAAATCTCTCCTGTGTTTAGGCCGTTTATGGGCAGTATATTTGCAAGTGCATTTGTAAGAACCATAATGATAAATGTTACAAGAACTGTTATCTTTAAGCCAAAATTTGTTTTATTGATTTTCATCTAATTCTCCCCCTTAACTTATTATCTATACTATACCCAAAAAAGAAAATTCCTATAAAAAAACAGATAAGAATATTCTTATCTGTTTAAAATATTTATCTTTGAAGTTTATTCTTCCTCTTCTTCGTCTTCTCCGATTACTGGTACATCTGCTGCATCTGCTTCTTCGCCTTCTTCTAATTCTTCTTCTTCTTCTTCCATTGGTTCAGTTAGAGTACATACTACTGTATCGTAATCCATTAGAATTTCAATGTCTTCATCTTTTGCTATGTCAACGTCTCTAACAAATAATGGAGTATCGAAGTCCATGCCTGATACATCTAGGTCTGCTGAATTTGGAATATTTCCTGGTAAACATTCTACCTCTATTTCGTTTAATAACTGAGTAAGTACTGATGGTTGAACTTTTATCTCGTCTCTGTTTAACAGGTGTATTGGTACAAGAACCTTTAATTTTTCGTCCATATTTAATTCTTGAAAATCAATATGAAGTATTTCTGGTCTTACTGGATGAGTTTGAACATCCTTTACTATAACTGTACGAACTTCACCATCTAAATTTAATTCGATTATTGAAGTAGTACCAGCCTTTCTAAAGGTCTGTTGGAACTCTTGTAAATCAACCTGTAGGCTTTCTGTTTCTTCCCCTCTTTTATATATAACTGCTGGGATCTTCTTTTCTGCTCTAAGTTTATTTACTTTATTGCTGCCGATTTCTTGTCTTTTTTGCACATTCATTTTATATGATGCCATTAACTTGTTCCTCCTCTTATCTTCTTTATCCACATATAGTACTTATATCATATTTGTATGTTTTTTGCAAATATTTTCAGCTCTATTATACCATGATATCATAGCTTTTGCCCAATAAATAATTTTATATTAAAAAGTTTAAAACTAGTAAAAGTATAACTCCAGGAACTCCTAAAAATCCAACTATAATAGCGTTTACTGGATTTATACTTATAGCTAAATTAAAATATCCACCTACTATATTAAATAAGAATAAAAATATTCCACCTATAATTCCATTCATCAATAATCTGACCAGCCATTTAAGGGGTATTAAAAGAAATCTGCCAAATACAAATATTAAAATTAATCCTGCCAGATAAAAAAGAATTGTAGTTGGTTCCATAAAATCTCCTCCTAACTTATTCTTCTTCTTTAATATACCATATACTTAGCCTATAGTTCCACATTTAATGGCTGTGGCCAAAAAGCATAAGGCTTACTGCCATGACCATCATTCCCAAGATGGTTCCATAAACTGAAAAATGGTGATCTTCATATTGCTGAGAGGCTGGCAGTAGTTCATCTAGGGATATAAAGACCATTATTCCAGCTATAATAGAAAACAAGACTCCAAATAGCATGTCACTAAAGAAGCTAGAGAATAGGGCATATCCTATTACTGCACCTAGAGGTTGACACAGGCCTACAAGAGTTGAATATATAAAGGTCTTTTTCTTGCTCTTGGTAGAATAGTATATAGGTACAGAAATAGCTATACTCAAGGGTATATTATGGAGAATTACTGCCACTGCCAGGGGGATAGCTATAGTTATATCCTTAAGTCCTGCAGTAAATATGGCCAATCCCTCTGGTAGATTATGTATACCTATTGAGATGGCTGTCATAATAGCCAGTTTTTCTAAATGCTTTTTATTTAAATGGTCTTCCTTTCTATGGTCAGCAACTTCTCCATGGCTGTGGCTATGAGAATGCTGGTGATCACCTTCTATATGGGGATGATGGTGGCCACCCATGCTGTGAACTATCTTTTCTAAAAATGCTATAAAGATCATACCTCCAAAAAATGATACTAGAACTACTATTTTCCCACTTGTTCCAGGAATATTCTCTTCTAATAGATGCATCCCCTCTGGTAGGATCTCCATAAATGAAAGATAGATCATAATTCCAGCGGAAAAGCTAAGGGCCAGGCTTAAAAACTTCTTATTTCCTTCCTTTATTAAAAATGAAAAAAGACTTCCAAAGCCCATGGTAAGTCCTACAAATAAGGTGAGTAAAAAACTTATAAAAACATTCCCATCCATAAAAGCACCTCCTAAAAATTAATTTTCTTATATTTTAAATCTTGTTGAATCTTTATTCTTCTTGTGATAGACTTGTAGATATTATATAGGGGCGGTTAACTCAGTTGGTAGAGTGTCATCTCGACAAGGTGAAAGTCGTAGGTTCGAGTCCTATACCGCCCACCAACTAATAGCTAAATCCTTCTCCTAATACTTCATTTACAAAGTTTATCCAAATAAAAGCTTTGGGATCTATTTCTCTTACATGTTTTTTAATTCTCAGATACTCTTTTCTAGTTACTACTGTATTTATAATCCTCTTATCAGTGTTTGAAAAGCCACCTGCTCCGTATAAAAGAGTAACTCCTCTTTTAATTTCTTTATTTATATATGAACTTATCTCTCTTTCTCTTTCACTTATAATTACAACTTTAATTCTATTGTTGAAACCAGCTATAAATTTATCTATTATAAGTGAGTTTAAAATAATTCCTATAAATGCATATAGACCTAGTTCTACTCCAAATACAAATATAGATGATATTACAATTAAAATATCTGCCGATAACAAACTTCTCCCTATAGGAATATCTGTATATTTATTTATGATCTTAGCAACTATATCAGTCCCCCCTGTAGAAGTCCCTTGATTCAATATAATTGCCATCCCTATAGCTTGTATTCCTATTCCATATGTTAAATTTAAGGCTATATCATCAACTATTGGTCCATTTAAAGGAGCAATTATATCTAGAACAGATATAATTGCTGACAAAACTAAGCTCGTATAGATGGTATAGCCTGTAAATTCTTTGCCTAAAATTATAAATGCCAAAATAAACAAAATGATATTTGCTATAAACATTATTACACCAACTGACAAGGCTGGAAGCACATTATTGACTACCATGGCAAGGCCTGTGACTCCTCCAACAGCCAATTCTGCTGGTATTAAAAACATATATAAGCCTGCTGCTAGAATCATAGTTCCCATGTTTATAAGCAAAAATCTTTTAAAATCAAATTTTTTATCCATTAAAGTTCTCCTTTCTTTAAAAATAAACCCTTAACTTTAATAATATGAGAAAAACAAGATAAAATCAAGTCAAATTTGGCTTGTAAAATTAATCTCTTGAAAACAATCTATAGTAAGTCAAACATCAAAATAGACCATAAATCATATGATCTATGGTCTATTTTTAAAATTTAATTTTTATATCTTATACCTAATTCCCCAAGTATAGCAGAGCTTATTGCTCTTGATATTTGAACTTGTTTTGCATCAAAAATTATATTGTCCTTTGTATGATCTATAAAACCTATTTCTACTAAAACTGCTGGTGCCCTAGTTTCTCTCAGCATATGGAAATTTGCTGTTTTTACTTTTCTATCATTAAATCCTACATCTACAAGATTCTTTTGCATTACCTGTGCTAACTTTACAGATTTCAAACTAGCGGTTGGATAAGTGAAAGTTTCAACACCGTGTGCTCTTTCAGGTGCGATAGCATTTCTGTGGATTGATACCATGTAATTATAGTTCTTTTTATTTGCAAAATTACTTCTTTCTCTCAATGAAAGAGTCCTATCTGAAATACGAGTTTCATCAACTATTACACCATGACGTCTTAAGTCAAGAGCAATTAATTGTCCTATCTTCAGTGTATCATCTTTTTCTCTTCTACCCTTATATACCGCTCCTGGATCTACGCCTCCATGACCATAGTCAAGGCAAACCATGGCTTTTGACACTATAGGTTTTTCTGGAACTACTGGTTCTGGCTTTGGTGTTGGTGTTATAGGCGGCTGAGGCTTTGGTTCTGGCTTTGGTTCTGGCTTAGGCTCTGGCTTTGGTTCTGGTTTTGGTTCTGGTTTTGGTGTTGCTGGTTTTTCTATTACTATACCTTTTCTTGCAGCTTCAACTTGATTAAATACTTTATTACTTATTACAGATTCTCCACCTAATACAAATGATTTAACTTTTGTTTTCTTTATATAGTTTAAGCTTTCAATACTAGCTTCATCTTTATCTGTTAAGATTATAGAAGCATTATTTTCAACTGCAAAATATCCACCTACTAAAGCATCTGCATCATTTTTACTATTGGCTATTACTATTTTAGAAGGCTTATTTAAATATTCTTTAGCTATTTTAATGGCTGTATTATATCTATTGCTTCCTTCTACTCTATTAACAGTAACTTTCATTCTTTTTAATTCAGCTTCTACTGACTTGGAAATTGCATTTTCTCCACCTATTATGGTTATTCTTTTTACTTTGAAATTTTCAATTGCTTTTTTAGTTTCTTTTGGAAGTCCATTTTTTTCAGTTAAAAGGATTGGGATATTTCTATTAGCTGATACAGGTCCTATAGCTAATGCATCTACTAGAGAGTCTTCTGATCCATCCTCTAATACTTTTCTCCCTAAAGCTAAAAACATATCAGTTTTTTTGCTTGCTTTTCCAGCTATTTGAGCAGCCGTTCCATATCTATTAGTTCCCGATACTCTTTCTACTTCAAGTTCAAGGTTTTTTAATTCAGTTTCTATTTTCCTAGGAACTCTTGTTTCTCCACCAAGAATATAGACTTTTTTAGTGCCTAATCTCTTTATTTCAGTTTTTATTTCATCTGTCAATTTTATTTTTGGGGACAATAATAATGGTCCTTTTAGTGAAGATGCCAAAAGTGTACCTGTTAAAGCATCTGCACTTCCTTCATATCCTGCTAATACAATTGTTTTGGCAGTACTTTTCTTAAAAGTTTTTTTACTTATTTCTATAGATGTCTGAACTCTATTTGATCCAGCTATTCTTTCTATGTATGGATTTACAATTGAAAAAGTGGATATAGGCTCTTCTTCAAATAGCTCTTCTTCTACAAGAATTTCTTCTTTTAATTTATCCTCTTTTATTTCTTTTCTTGCTTTTACCTCTTCTTTTATTTCTTCTGTTTCAACTTCTACTTCTGTTTTTTCTGGTAATTTTTCTCTTTCTTCTGATATTGGCGATTCTTGTGTCCCATCCTTTATATCAGTTGGATTAACCTCTTCTGAATTTACTTTTACTTCTTCTGAATTTATTTTTACTTCCTGTACATTACTCGCATTTACTATCCCAGGTAGTATCATAGCTATTACTAAAATAATAGATAAAAACCGTCTAGCTCTTTTCATTGACTTTCCTCCTCATTATTTTTATAATCTTTTTGTTTATATCTTTTATAGATTCATATTCTATAATTATTTATAATACAAAAATTCTGTAAATACATTATGTATACTATTTATTATATAACATTTATAGCATTTTGCAATGCTTTTGAAGAAATAATTACAAAACAATTACACATACGTTACATGTTTTTAGTTTTAATTACATGGAAAAGGCTTGTTAACGCATTTACAAGGCCTATTAAAATGATATAATAAATATATTAAAATATAGATGGTGGTGTAAATATTGAAAATATTTAAAGGAATAGTCTTGTTAATTGCTGTCACAATTTTATTATTTTCTTCATATAAAATAACTTCCTACTTTTACAATAGTCAAAGCAATAAGAAAATATATAAGGAACTCTCTAAAGAATATGAATCTAGAGAAGAAAATGATCATATTAAGGAAAAGAGTCTAAAGACTATAAATAAAAATATTCTTGCATGGATAAAAGTTCCGAATACAAAGATAAATTATCCAATTGTAAGGGGAGATGATAATTTGTTTTATTTAAATCATGATATAAATAATAATCTTTCTATACATGGGTCTATCTTTATGGATTATAGAAATAAAAATAGTGATGATAAAAACCTTATCCTCTATGGTCATCATATGAAAGATGGGACAATGTTTAAGGATTTAGTTAAATACAAAGATGTTGATTTCTTCAAGGAAAATGATATTATTTATTTGGATGTAGATGGAGAGATACTTGAATATGAAATCTTTGCTGTTATAGTAACTGATGGAGACTCAGACTATATAAGCATAGATTTTAATAATTCTGATGAGTTTTTAAACTATATAGAAAAGATAAAGAGAAATTCACTTTTAAAAAGAGATATAATCTTCAATGGTGATGAAGATATTTTGACCCTATCTACTTGCAGTTATGAATTCGACAATGCAAGAACAGCTATATATGCAGTCAAAAAATAAAACATGGTCTAATCTTATTTTTATCGGATTAGACCATGTTTTATTTTAATTCTCTCTAATTTTTTACCTATGGGATTCTTTAACAAAATCAAGAAAAATATATTGGATACTATATATAAGATTGTAAATGGAATAGCTGCAAGGATGGCTAGCTTATATTTTTCTAAGGAGAATAGGCCATCTATTGAAAGCACATTCCAAATATCCATTATAAAGGAGTATAAGATACCAGAAAATATGCTATATATTATCAAAACAAATTTATTTTCCATTAAATTAACTTTAGATAAAAGGCCAGCTATAAATCCCAGAAGCCCCCAAGCGATCATCTGAAAAGGAGTCCAGGGCCCTTGTCCAAAAAACATATTTGAAACTAGGGCCGAAATGGAACCTGTCAAAAATCCTGCTTCAGGTCCAAATGCTATTCCCGTAATAGCAGTAAGGGCGGTTACAGGTTTAAAGCCAGGTATAGGGGCAAATATTATTCTGCTTGTTACAGTTATGGATGACATGACAACTATGACCATTATCTCTCTTGTCTTTGGCTTTTTGCTTTCAAATCTCATAAAGAAAGGTATGGAAGATAAAAAAGCTATTATTATGGAAATAAGATTATATCTTCTATCATTAAATAGTTTTCTCCCAACTATAGCAATAGCTGGAATTAAAATTATTAGAATAAGGCTTGAGAAGAATAGTTTCTTCTTATTTATCTTGTTTCTTCTATTTCCTTGCATAGCTTTACCACATCCTCACTTGTAATAGAATTTTGGAATATATCTCTTGACATCTTATTTGCTGCAGTTGTATAAAAATTATTTCCATTGAAAAAAGCATATGATTCTTCAACTGAAACTACTTGACCGTCAAAAAACAGGGCGCATCTATCGGCATATTGAGCGGCAAATTCTATATCATGACTTACCATTAAAATTGTCCTGCCTTCGTTTTTTAATTCTTTTAATATCTTGGCCAATTCTACCTTTGAGTAAGCATCTATTCCCTTTGTGGGCTCGTCTAGAAGTATGACCTTGGGTTCTAACAAGAGTATTTTGGCTAGTGCTAGCTTTTGTTGTTCACCACCGCTTAAGTCATAGGGATGCTGTTTTAAAAGCTTTCCCAGACCCAGTCTATCTATTATCTTATCTAGCTTTAAATTTACTTGTGATTTATCATAGCCCATGGCCTTAATAATCTCTTTAAACTCTTTTATAACCTCATCTGTTACAAATGTCGTCTGTGGGTTTTGTGGAAGTAGAGCTAAATTATTGTAGTATAGTTCTTTTGATTTATATTTATTTATAATTTTACCATTCAAATAAATTTTTCCACTATGAGCTTTGTCCAATCCAGCTAGTAAATTTAAAGCTGTGGTTTTTCCAGAACCATTTCCCCCTAATATACAAAAAATTTCTTTCTCATATATTTTAAGAGAGAGACCTGTAAGTATATCGGGAAGTGTTTTTTCATACCTAAAAAAAACATCTTTCATTTCCAATACTATATCCTGCTTTGAAGTTTCCTTTTTACTGGGAATAGATAGCTTTTCCTTGCTTGGAAAGTTTTTAAGGAGCCAATCCCTACCTTCTCTAATAGTTAAAGGACAGCTATCCTCTGTAGAAAACTCATTGTAAACCCTTATAGGAGTTGGAAGAGAATAAAGCAAGGGATGATTTTTTATTTTTTTACTTATATTTCTTGGCCTATCAAATGATATTATCTTTCCCTCATCTAGAACTACTATCTTATCAGCATTTTCAAATAAATCTTCAAGTCTATGTTCTACAAGTATTATAGTAAGAGAAAATTCTTTGTTAAGCTTAGCTATGGTTGATATAAACTCTGATGCTGCAATTGGATCTAGTTGAGAAGTTGGTTCATCTAGGATCAATAGCTTTGGGTTCATGACCATTACAGATGCTAGGTTTAACAATTGTTTTTGACCACCAGATAGATCTGAGGTTCTCTTTCTAAACCATCCTTCTATTCCAAAGAAACTAGCCATTTCTGCAACCTTACGCCTTATGGTAGCAGAGGGAAGACCTAAGTTTTCTAAAGCAAAAGCCAGCTCATGCCATACCTTATCTGTTACAATTTGATTGTCTGGGTTTTGTAGCACATATCCTATTTCAGAGGCAGAAATTCTTAGGTCTAAAGAATCTAAACTCTGCCCCTTATAAAATATATCCCCACTTTTTACTCCATGGGGAGCCAGATCTTCTTTAAAATGTTGGAGAAGAGTACTCTTACCACAGCCAGTATTTCCACAGACAACTATAAATTCTCCTTCTTCTATCTCTAATGATATATCATTTAAAACTTTTTCTTCTTCATTTGGATAAGAAAAACTTAAATTTTGGACATGGATAAACGCCATTTAATCTCCTCCTTGATTTCAATCCACATTGGCAGAGTGGCCAATAAAAAATAAGTAAAATATAAAACTAAAGCAAAAGAAGATAAGTTTATTTCACTTATATAGGGAAAGTAAGTAAATGATATATAGCCCATTATCTCGCCATAAATAGATAGGGAAGATAGGGAGACAATTGTCACTATTAATATTAAATCGTCTTTTCTAAACTTAAAAGGAGAGTATGAAGTCCTACCGGGCAGGCCATACCCTCTTGCTCTCATAGAATCTGCAGTGTCTATAGCATTTTCTAAAGCCCAGGTGATGAGTATAGATAATATTCGTATAGAACTCCTCGCTCTTTTTATTATACTTCCACTGTCTACATACATGCCCAAGGTTTTTTGAGAGTTTGAGATTAAGTCTATCTGTTTTTTCATCCTGGGGATGGTATTTAAAGTCATAGAAATAATAAGGGCTGTGCTGGGGGAGATTTTTCCAAATAGAGATATAAACTTTTCACTTGTCATGACTTCATTGTAACAAGCAAACCAAAATATAACTGCAACAATCATAGCTGCCATAGAAAGTCCATAAAAAACAGATTCTAAAGTTATAGGATTATAGTTTACATAAAAAATAGGTGTAATACCTCTATGACTAAATAGAGGGTTACTTATGGCTATAATTAAAAATATAGGTATCGAGATCAAAATAGTCTTTATACTAGTTTGAAATCCTTTTAGGATTAGCAGATAGATTATAGAAGCTATTAAAGATATAGTCAAAAAAACTGGGTGCATAAAAAACATAGAAAATAATATAGTGCTTAAAAAATAAAGAAATATAACTATAGGATGGTATTTATCAAAACTTCTCATTTTATCTTCACTTCCTAAAGATCTCTACCCAAGTTACAAGTATAATTAAAGCTTATATCATCGCCATCCTTTAATATATATGCTCCTACGCCTGAATTTAAGTAAGTTCCATTAACCTTATACATCCATCCACTTAACTCCCCACAGCTAAATTCATAGACATTATTTATTCCCCTTATATAGGCACTACTACCACTTCCTTGAGAGTCCATGTGTATTCCCGTTTTAGCTAATATATCAAGTGGTGTTTCTCCATCTTTTAATTCAACCTTAGTCTTTCCAAGTATAGCTCCACTAGACGGAACAAATTTTTCACTTTTAAGTTTCTCATCTAATTTATCGTAATTTTTTAATATAGTATCGACCCTTATGTCGATTGTCACATACTTTTTCACTACTTGCGCTTGTGGTTTAGGCTCTGGCTTTATTTGGGGATTGAGTTTAGGCTTAGCTTTAGGCTTAGTTTCAGGTTTTGCTTGAGCTTTATCTGGCTGAGCCTTTGGCTTTTCAGCTGGCTTGCTTTGACTTTGAGACCTAGTTTTATCTTTACTTATATTTGTCTTACTTATACTTTCTTGCTTAGAAGTATCTTTTTTGCCAGTATCTCCCTTAGGACTTTCTTGACTATCGCCCTTTATTTTCTTTGATATATCTTTTTCTCTGTTGTCCTTGTCTGTATCTTCTTTTGCATTTTTTTCTTTATTATCTTTTTCTTTATTATCTTTTTCTTCTGACTTCTGACTATCTTTTTTAGAAGTTTCATCTTTATCATTTTCTTCATTGATACCTTTTGAATCAAAGTTTTTATTTGATTCCGCAATCTCTTGAGACTCTATTTTCTCTTTTTCATCAAATTCTTCTACTGATTGTATCTTGCAACCTGTAATCAAGACTAGTGTTAAGATAAGCATCATAGACAGTCTTATAAATTTATTTTTCACTTCTACTTTCTCCTCCTCTGATATCTAGACAAACAAAAGCCAATCTGGATTGGCTTTTGTTTGGAATATGAATTTTTTTAGTTTGTTTTTCTTTTTTTATTTATAAATATAATTGTAAACAATGATATTATAAATAATGCTAGAGATATAAAAACTCCTTCATCCCCCGTTTTAGGGCTATTCTCTAGATTGTTTTTACCACTACCTACTATAGGAACTTTTGTTTCATCTTCATTATCTTTCATAGGAGTTGTTATTTCATCTGTATAATCTTCATCTTCTTCTAAATCTTCATCTTTTCCATTTGCTTTCTCTAGTTTTTCAATCATTTCTACTGCTTGTAAAAGTTTATTTCTATTGATAACTTGTTCTTGCTCTTCTTTAGATAATTCTAAATATTTACTATAGATTTCTTCTATCTTAGCTTTATCTTTCAATGTAATTTTATCTGTTTCAGGAATATTATCTATTTCTTCAATTAAATTTTCTAGCTCTTTACTAATAGGCTCTGAAAAGTTGATTTCTTCACCTAGCCTATGCCAGGTAGATTTTCCAGTTTTAAGATCTGATAAGGTTATTATGGCTTGCTTGGTAGCTGGACCTGTAGTAGTTTTTCCTAGTTCCCATAAAAAACTTCCATCTTCTTGTTGATATCTTAATAGAGCATCTACTGGAGTCTTTCCATTTTTAACCCAAGGACCATCTAAGGTTAAATCTTCTTCTATAGCTACTAGTCCTTGAATAATAGCAGATATAGAATTAGAGTTTTCTCCTTTTTCAAATCCATAATTATAGTCAAATCCGCCATTATCTGTTTGCTTGCTTTTTAAAAATACAAGAGCTTTATCAATAGCTCGCCCAACATTTTCTTGATCCCTATATTTTGACAAGGCTATTAGAGACCAGCCAGTATTGTCAAGATAAGCAAGGGAACCAAAACTACCATCTGAATTTTGTTTTTTTATTAGAGCATCTATGGCTTTTTGTCTGCTTGCTTCACTCCATCTTCCTACATCAAGACCTATTTCTTCAGCATTGTCTAATAAGACCATTGAAAATATATGCTTTCCCATATTAGTGAAAAAACCATCTTTTCCCTGCTGACCTGAAAGTTCTTTAAGCAGATTCCTACCGCCCCATATATCAGATGGATTTTTTCCTTTAACTAAAAGACTATAGGCATGTGTCAATGTGTCGTTGCTTGAAGTATCTGCTTCGATTTCTTGATTTATAGTCTCCCAATCATAAACTCCATCTACCATTCCATCAACACCCCAAAGACCAACATAGGCTTCCCAATCTCCTTTTGGGTTTTGTGGATTGTTTTTTTTGTAGTAATCTACTGTCTTTTCTATAGCTCTATCTATATCTTTAGCTCTATATAACTCTTTAGTTATTTCATCTTCATCTTCATCTTCTTTGTCTGTTTCTTTTCCATTTTCTTTTTCATCTTCCTTATCTTCTGGAACTATTTCATCCTCATTTTCAGGGCTATCTGTTTTCTTTACTTCTACTGACGCATAAGGTCTACTTATGGTGTTTTGGTCCTTATCATTTTTCTTAACTGCACTTATATGATATTTTCCTTCTTCTTCAAGACTTAGGGAGATTTTTCCTTGAGAATCTGTTTTTATAATTTCTCCATCTTTTTTATAGGGATTTTCACCTACTAATATAGTAGCCCCTTCCATAACACCATCAGGAGCAACTGTAGGGTCATAGGGATTACTAGCATTTAACTGTAGTTGAAATTCCTCACCTTGATTAACAGTAATTGCTTCTTCTTCAAACCAAGAATAGGCATTGCCTTCGTAAGTCTCCATATTATATAGTACTATATCTTGACCATCTCTAATCTTATATTCTACAACTCCCAAATCAGCAGCTAGATTATCAACTGTATAAGACCATCCGGCACCCTTTATTCCAGCAACAGCACCAATATATGGACCAAACGAAGAACTTACAATGGTAAGATTTTCTTTTGGATCCATGCCAGAATCTTCAAGTCCCTTTATTATAGCGTGTATGGGTTTAAGTTCATCAAAAGATTTTTCAATTCCAGGATAAGTAGTTAAATCTAAACTATCTATATCCACCTCTCTTGGTCCTAGGATAGTCCTATTACTTCCTTCTATCCTGATATTAACTGAATGATTTACCCCTTCGGCAGCCTCTACGGTCCTGCTTGTAATCGGTCCTACAAAAGAAAAAATTAATGCAAAAATAACAATAAATGAAATACTTGATTTTATTTTGTTTTTAAATAAATTCATACTTACCTCCTAGTTTTTTGAAATCCTATATTTTTTTATTATATAAATTAAAGAGCTTGTTTTCTCTTAAGAGAAAACAAGCTCTTTAAAACATAAGAATCAAAACTATGTCTCTATTAATAGTTTTATATGTAAAGAACCAAATCTTCCCTCCGAAGAAAACAGTATAATATTTAAGGCAGGTTTCCTGGCTTATAGCTTAAAATCTATATCCCTTCCCAGTTTCCCAGTGGATCTATATAGATATAACTAATTACAGTAGCGGGGGCTGTAAGAGTTTTTCACTCTTTTCCCTTTTAATCCATTTTTTAAATGAACACCCTAAATACGTTATTTAATTTTTTAATCTCATGTTAAAATAGATTTTATAATAATAACATCATCTTTTTAGAAATGTTTTGATCTATCTCCACCTATAAGTCTAAGCCTTGTCCTTATCATGCTTAGGTGTGCTCGTCCTATATCTTTGATATCACTTCTTACAACTACTCCTATGTTTTTTAGATGCATCCCTATAAAAACATCTCCTATGTCTATACCTGCTTCCACTCCTACTCTTTCAACTACTACTGGATCATTTAAAATCTCCATAGCAGCTGTAGAGAAACCTCCCCCTGCACTCAATACAGGTACTACATTTACAGCTTCTAGATTATGCAATTTAGCATATTCTCTTTCTACAACAAGTGCTCTATTTATATGTTCACAGGATTGAACTACTGGATATATATCATTCTCTTTTAAAATCTCAACTATATTTTTAATTATGATTTTAGCCACTTCTAGATTGGTATGAGAACCTAGATGTTCACCCATTACTTCACTTGTGCTTCCACCTATAACCACCGCATCCTTAGCTTTTAACTTTGCCGCATTTAATAGTTCCATTGTTATCTGTCTAGTATCTTTTTCAATTTGTTTTAAATCCAAAAGTTTCCCTCCTCATTTTTTCATTATATATATTGTACCATATATTCAATAATTTATTATCTTTTTGTGATCATTTTGTATCTTATTTCCTGTGTTTTGTTATATAATAGTGGTAAAGGAGCTGAGAATCTTGAAAGAAAGTAGATTTAAGTTTTTAAAAGTATTGGTTTTAGTAGCAGCTATATCTTTACTTTCAGCTTGTTCTGTCCTAAGATACGAAAGCGATCAAAATGACTCTGGAGCTTTTAACAATTTAGAAGAGACGGAAGATAGCACTAGTGAATATGATTCATCCAAAGAAGATGTCTCTGTAGCATTAGAAAGAGATAAAATAATCTCAAGTTATTTTATGAATCTCGAAACTCTCGATTTTGAAAAAACAAAAAATGAACTAGATAGTTTAATAAAAAAGTACAAATCATTTATAGACAACTCCAATATAAGTTTTAGGGGCTATGAATATAGCAAAAACTATAGGTCTGGAGATTTTTCCATAAGGATTCCAGCAGAAAACCTAGATAAATTTAAGAATGAAATTAAAAACTCCGGAAATGTAATATATGAAAGTG
This sequence comes from uncultured Tissierella sp., assembly GCA_964599855.1. GTDB lineage: Bacteria > Bacillota > Clostridia > Tissierellales > Tissierellaceae > Tissierella_A. The sequence continues at coordinate 22,149 of CAZRHX010000004.1, forward strand.
TCAATAGAGAAGATGTCACAGACTTCTATAGCGATAGTCAATCTCGCCTGAAAGTCGTAGAAGCAAAAGAAAAAAGACTTCTAGCACTTTTAGATAAAGCAACAAGGATAGAAGATATAATAGCTATAGAATCTGAACTTACAAATACTATATATGAAAAGGAACAGCTTGAAAAAAGTTTGAAATCTGTAGATGAAAAAATTGAATATGTGAGTTTAAATTTAAATATCGAAGAAGTTAGAAACTTTTCTAATACTGATAGAGTCGACTCCTCCCTAGGTTTAAGAATTAAAAACGCCCTTAAGGATTCCATCTTTGCTTTTAAGCTAGCTATAGAGAATTTTATCATATGGATGGTATTTGCACTACCTTATATTTTAATTATATTACCTATTCTTATTTTAATTATATTATTTATCAAAAGAAGAAACAAAAAATAAAAAAGCATAAAAAACTTCTCTTATAATATCCAGATATATCACAATCCTAATTATAAGAGAAGTTTTTTATTTAAAACCATTTTTATCTTTTATATTGTTTGAGCTTCTGCTCTCTCTTCTATTTTATCTTCTATGATTTTCCCTAGCATCATTTCCATTTTAATTTCACCTTTTATTGGATATGTCTTGGCTAGTTTTTTTAGTTCTTGAAAATGAATCAAGCCCCTTTCTCTATTGCCCCTATAAAGACCTTCATAAGCCATCATAATCCTCTTCTTTGAAAGCATAAACTTTGAAGATTTTATATATTTTTCAAGGTTTCTAGTATACAGATTTTCTATTTTTTCTCTCTCACAGTTTCCCATGATCTCTATAAAAAGTCTTTCAGAATTAAACTCTTGCCTATAAATTGGTATGGTATCATTTACATAATCCATGCCAAAGTCTAAAACTTCTTTTGCCTTTTTAAATTTCTTATTATCTAAATAATAGGAATAAGCCATTAGAATCTTAGAGAAATTTAGAGGATCACTATAGTCTACACCCTCTTCCAATTTAAAGTTTTCATAGGGCATCTTTCTTATTCTAAATCCTTCAGTTAAAAGTCCATTTACTTGGAGTTGAAGATAAAATGAATCTCTTGCATCCCTATCTTTTAGCATGGACCTTATATTGTATCCATCGTTTGCAACTCCTCCAATTTTCATTGGAATACCGTTTGTTATAATCACAATTATTCCAGCAAGGCTGGTGAATATAGCTATCAATTTTATATAGTTTAATTCTTTTATATAAATTGCCATAAATATTGTTATTGCAGTGACTATAGAGTTCATAAAGACACCTCCTAGATTGTAGACTAGAAATGGATATTGCTCATCTTTCTTTTCTGGAGGCATCATAAGACATTGCCCAGCAGTTCCTGGTATTCTAAATCTCTTGATCTTAAACTTTTCATCTTCTCTTATAATTGTAAAGGAACCTATCCTAAAAGATACAAATCTATAGCCTGTAAACTTTCCAAAGATAAGATGACCTAATTCATGAATGATTGTATGTAAAAAGTAAGCTAGTATAAATATAAATAATATCACATATATGTTTATAATCTGGATGTAAAATATATCATTATTTATATATGTTTCAAAGAAATCTTTTAAAACACCTTCTGAAAGATAACCAAACAAAACTCCCATTCCTGCAAATATCAGCACAAACAAAATATAGTTTGAATATTGACTAATATTTTTTAAAACTTTTTTTATTTTTCCCATGTATTTTTCCTCCTTTTCAATAATATCAAGTTTATCATAGTTTTAAAACTTATCCAATTTCTCATTAAATTTTTTTCCTATTCAACTATTATAACATGATTAGAGATGCTTTTCTTTTCTATTTTATATCTTAAAAATTAAATTTTTTAGTTTATTTGATTTTTATAAGGGTAAATTATAGATGGGAGTGATTGACATGAAAATAGGAGAAAAAGCACCAGATTTTACTTTAGAAGCTAGTAATGATACAAAGGTATCACTTGAAGACTATAAGGGGAAAAACATAGTATTTTACTTTTATCCAAAAGATAATACCCCTGGTTGAATCAACGAAGCCAATGAGTTCGGAGAACTCTATGATAGCTTTAAAGAAATAGAAACAGAAATACTTGGAGTAAGTGCTGACAGTATAGCTTCTCATAAGAAGTTTATAGAAAAACAAGATATACCATTCTTACTTTTAAGTGATAGTGAAAAAGAAGTTGGCAATAAGTATGGAGTTTACAAAGAAAAAGGAATAATGGCAAAAATAGGTCTTGGAGCTGAAAGAGCAACTTTTGTAATTGACAAAGATGGGAATCTTATAAAAGAATATAGGGATGTAAAAGTTAAAGGCCATGCAAAAGATGTACTAGAATTTTTGAAAAATAAATAAAGGGCAAAAAAAGCTCCCTTTGATTTACACAGTGTAAATCAAAGGGAGCTTTTTTATATACTCTTTAAAATATTAGATGCATAAATATTGCCACAAGTGGTATCGCTATAAATGTTCTTTGAACAAACATAAGCATAAGTTCTTTAAATTTAACAGGAAGACCAGTGTTCATTATAACTACTACTGATTCTGCTAGGAAGATTATCTGTATCATTGAAACCGTTGTTACAAAGAATCTAGTTTTAATATGAAGATCTGCCACTTGATCTGCTATAGTCAATACTGGAATAAACATCTCTGTTACTCCTGTTGATATTGCTTTTGCTGCTATTTGAGCATCTGGAACACCAACTAATTTTGTAAAGGGTAGGAATACATATCCTATTACATCGAATATAGGGGTGTATTTGGCTGCTATCATTCCAAGAATTCCTATAGAACAAAGTAATGTTATAACTTTAGGAAGTACTGGGAAGGCATCTACTACAGAAGCTACTATTCTCTTAGGAAGACTTCCTGAAGTATAAGCTCTTACGGTCGCTCTATGGGCTCCAGTTTTAATCATTCCACCTTGTCTTCCTAATTTCAAAGGTTTTCTGTCTTCTTCAGGTTGAATGGTTCCATCTGCATATATATCTCTTTTTTTATTAAGTGGATAAATTCTAGACATGATAGCTGCCATTACAAAAGTAAGGAAAAATGATACTGCATAAGTAATTCCAAAGTATTCGCCTATTCCAGCTGTTTGCATAACTAGAAGAGCATATCCTACTGAAACTGCACTAAAGCAAGAACATATAATCGCTGATTCTTTTTCTGTATACATCTTAGTTTTATACATTCTACTTGTAATTATGATTCCCATTGTAGTTGATCCTACAAAAGATGCTGTAGCATCTACTGCACTTTTACCCGGTGTTTTAAAGAGTGGCCTC
>CAZRHX010000005.1:0-2495 GCA_964599855.1 uncultured Tissierella sp.
AGCGAGGATCAGATAGAGGAAATAGAAAAAGTAATAGAAGTAGAACAAAAGAAATATAAAAAAGATATAGTAGTTGAAGTTCTTCCAATAGATAACTTCTATGTGGCAGAAGACTACCATCAAGACTATTTAAAGAAAAATCCAGGGGGATATTGTCATATAAATTTAAATGAAGCAAGTACAGGCGTTGAAAGAGATGAATCTCTTAAAAATATCGATATCTATATAAAGCCTTCAGATGAAGAGTTAAAAGAAAAATTGACCAATGAAGAGTATAATGTAACTCAAAAGGGAGCTACTGAAAGACCATTTAGCCATGAGTATGACAAGTTAGATGAAAAGGGAATATATGTGGATATAGTAAGTGGAGAACCTCTTTTCTCATCTGCAGATAAATATGATGCGGGTTGTGGCTGGCCGAGTTTTACCAAGCCAATAGATGAGAAATATGTAAATGAATATAAGGATAAATCCCTTGGAATGGCTAGGACTGAAGTAAAAAGCAAGGATGGAGATTCTCATCTAGGTCATGTATTTGAAGATGGACCAAAAGACAAGGGTGGATTGAGATATTGTATAAATGGCAGTTCTTTGAAGTTTGTTCCATATGAAAAGATGGAAGAAGAAGGATATGAAGATTTGATGGCTATCTTTGATTAGATATATAAAGGAGTAAGGGGATTATCTCTAGAGATAATCCCCTTACTCCTTTATATAATTTATATCTTGATTATATAAACTGACTTTTTATTCTGTCTATGATTTTACCCGTATTAGGGTTTGTTTTTTCGATTAAAACTTTATTTTTAAAGTTATCAAACTCAAGCTCTTGTATTTTTATTATTTCATTCTCGATTGATGGATTTAGGCTTAGTTTAAGTTTAGTTTTTACATTATCTTTCATAAAGACTTTTTCTATCAATATTTGCTTAGGAGGACCAGCTTGAGATATTATCAGACAACCACTTAATGAATCTATTCCAACTATGGATTCACCTTTACTAGCGTGGAAATCTATATTATATAATATATTCTCTTTTTTCTTAATATCCTTTGAAGTTTCATAGGAAAGACGGATATTCTTTGCCTCTCCAGATGTCTTTATACCCACGCTTGGTCTAGAAGTGTGTGCACCCTCTATATGGATATAGTCCTTTTCATTTAACTTGATAGGTGCTTCAATCTTTAGAGTATTGTTATATGTTCCTAAAACTTGAGCATAATGTCCATTCTTTACACCATTAAACTTAAATTCTAATGATTTAGGAGGTTTACCTTCCATAGAATATAATTCAAGTGACTCATCTGGACCATCAAAGATTGGTATTTTTGCTAAACCTTTTATCCCTCCTATTCTTTGTCTTTTTTGACCATTTGGATAATCATAAAAATTACTCTTATAAGAAGAGATTTGTTCACTTTCTGCATCTCCAAGTATAATCATTAATCCACCAAGTATTCCTACAAGTCCTAATAATAGAGTTAAGGAAGGGGTAGATGGGTGGCTAGACACCACATGATATGGAATTTCTATCATAACAGTATCGGGTAACAATCCAGCAAGCATTGTTCCAGTTTCATATCCAATTATATTTCCATGTGTATTTTCATAAGCTTGGTAAAATTTAAAGGTATTTTTATTCTTATCAATTTCTATATAACCAGCATTACCATTGATATCAGTGTGTCTTGGATATGGAACATTTGGATCAGCTACAAATATTTTTGAGATTTTTTCAGTTTCAGAATAAGTGTAGGCTAGTACTGCGTGACCTTTTCCTTTAGAGATACTCATCATAGATATTATTGGACGATCACCTTGATTGATTAACTTTTTAACATTAGAAAAGGTGGCAAGTGGAGATAGGGCATTTGAATTTAAAAGTTTCTTCATCATCCATGTAACTGTATTTGATGAAATTTGATAACCTTGTTTGCGATTAATAGGAGTATAGATATAAGGTTTTAATTGAGTATGATATTTAATTTCTGTCTCATCATTTATAGCCTTATATTTATCTAATGGAATTGTAAATAAAGAATTATTCTTTATTGCAGATAGTGCTTCCAAACTCATCCCAAAACAATTCCCCTTTTTCGTAATATTCTGGTAAGCTAGTTTATATATTAGTGTATCAATAGGATTTAAAATCTGCTCTACAATATTATCTCCTATTACTTGAACATTTTTAAAAGTATTAGCATAAAAAACTTGCTTTAATGGATAAAGACCTTCGAAATTATCAAAGTTCCACCAACATTGTTCTCTAAAGCATTTTTTTGGATCTATAAAACTTGGTACAACTATAGAGAAAGAAAGTTTAACTGAGTTAAGACTAGGAGCATCTCCACCTTTATGAGTCAATGGCTGTTCATTATAATGTCCATTTTGTTCATTATCAGTTCCCCACAATGTAGATATATCGAAATGTTTTACTATACTTCCTAAATAATCATCATCATGTTTTTTATACCATACATCATCATCACTATCA
>CAZRHX010000005.1:2505-5109 GCA_964599855.1 uncultured Tissierella sp.
ACCATTTAATGCTAATCTTTTAATTTCTTTTTGTGTCATTTTTTTCATTTTATTTTTTCTCCTTTTGTTTTATTGTGCATAATAAACTAATTCGTTTAATATTTTTTTAAATGTGTTATATTCCAAATCACTAAAATCAGTTTTTGATAATCGTACATGATTAGAAACATCATCATCACTATCATAAGCTTTTACATTAAAGGAGAGTTTTGTATCATGTTTTATATTAAGAATTGGATATGTTTTATTTATATTATAGCTACTTCCAGAAAATCCCTTAGGTCTTCTTATATCTTTCTCTAAATACTTATCATTGACAATAACAGTTGTCTGGGTGAAAAGTTCAGCACTTCTATCTTTAGCACCATAGTAATAATGTCCATCATCAATTTCATCTGAAACCACTTGTCCTAAACGAAGCTCAAGATTTGTAAATGATCTTGCACCCCACTCAGGTTTCCATAATATTATGCCTTTTTCAAAATTATTATATCTGATATTGGTATTAGGAGCGGTCAATTCACCACTTATAGGAAGACCCATCTCTCCTAAAGGACCTCCTAAATCTTTATATTTTTTTAAAATAGCTCCATAAACTTCATTTGCTCCAGTTGATCCAGACCAATAAATTGTTCCTGATTGAAAATGAGATAATTTTTTACCAGTAGGTGATTCATTCTTATCTAAAATATCTAATTCATCTGAGATAGGTAATCCTAAGTATTTTCTTGTATCTTTATCTAAGGATAAATATTTAGACAGTATATCGCCATGAACTTCATGTGCACCAGATTGTGATGAATAATATAATCTTCCTCGCTGTAAATCTATATATTCTTCTGAACAAATCATTCTCTCTAAATCTAAATTTAGATAACATCCATCGTTAAATGTTCCAAGTGATTTGGTTGACCCTATAGGTAATCCAAAATATCCACTTTCTCCACCAAGAGAGACGTATTTTTCATATAGATGTTCGTTTATTTCATGAGCGCCTGTTGCACCTGACCAGTATATGGCACCATTTTCAAATCTACTGATCTTTGAACCTTTTATTTTTCCATTTATTTCATCAGTTATTGGAAAACCCAATCTTCCTATTGGATCTTTTAATTTGCTAGGATTATTTAATGATTTATATCTTCCCAGTATAGAGCCGTGGACTTCGTAGCTTCCAGTAGAGCTTGACCAATAGATAGAACCACCAGTAAAATCACAATATCTTCCTATAATTTCATTTTTTCCTTTTATTAACTGCACAATTTCTTTTTCAGGACCAAGTTTTTTACCTAAAAAACTATTTTCTCCTCCTAGGTCGAGATATTTAGATTCAATTTCTCCCATACCTAAAGCTATTACTTTGCCCATTGCTATATTTAGATAGTAAGGTATATCATCCCATAATTTAAAGGAAGATAACATTCCTTTAAATTGATTTCTTTTACCATCGCCCCAAGTTCCTATAAAAGAATCTCTTGGCTCAATAGAATTTAATTGAGCATTTTTAAAAATTCTTCTAGCTATACATATAGTTTCCTTGAATATAAATATTTCTTCTCCTGTAAATACAGCACTAAGATTGTGCCATTCATTTGGATTTATAGGATTATTCTCTGCAGTTATCCCATGCCATCCATTAGCAAGATTGACAGAAGCTGAAAGATAATACTTATTATTTTTCCTAAGCATCATAAAAGCTAATCTTGCAGATGAATTTTCAAATAGATTTATCCTATCTTGATTATTATCTTCAAATTTTATAGATAAAGAAACTGAAATAGTAGATATAGAAGAAAGGATATTGTTAGCTGGAATATTAATATGACTTCCTGACTTATTAAATTCAAAGACATTTTTTCTATCATCAACTGTTTCATGGAAAACACAATTATTGATATTTGCTTTAAACTTTCCATCTTCATTACTAGCTGTTCCACCTTTGAAATTGTAAGAAATTAAAGGTTCTTTAACAATCTTTGCCAATAAATCTTCACTTAGTATTTCTTCAAGATTTATTTTTTCTTTAATGTTTATTTTTTCTTTAAGATTTAAAGCTGGACTTAAATATTTAATCCTTATGATATCCTTTAAATTTGTGGGCATTGTAAACATCCTCCTTTTATCAAATATTGGGAATATTATAAACGTTTAAATAATGTTAATTAACTTGTACCCATCTTTTTAATTTTTATTCAATATTCTGAATATTCTATATCCTTTAACATGTTAAAGGATATAGAATAAACCGGACTTGTTTGACAATTCCGGTATTCTTTTATAGACTATATAAAGTTCAAACAAAAAACATATAGGGGGAGTTTAATAGTGATAAAAGATTATGTATATAATTTTTCAGCAAAGAATAAGGCAGTTAAAAGAGTGAAAAAAGGTGAGAAAGTTGAATTTCAAACTTTGGATTGTTTTAGCAATCAAGTTCAATCTGAAGATCAATTGGTTACCTCCCTTGATTTTAATAGGGTAAACCCTGCTACAGGTCCAGTATTTGTAGAAGGAGCAAAGCCAGGAGATGTACTGGTGGTAGACTTATTGGATATAGAAATTGAAGATAGAGGATTTATAGCTACTCTTCCGGGAACAGGACCT
>CAZRHX010000005.1:5119-23022 GCA_964599855.1 uncultured Tissierella sp.
CCTCTATTTGAAGAGGGTGGGCTTAGAACCAAGGAGATCCCTATAGAAGATGGTCATATAGTGTTTAATGATGTAAAGCTTCCTATAGATCCAATGGTAGGAGTAATAGGACTTGCACCAAAGACAGGCGAAGTTGCATGTGGCTTTCCAGGGGCACATGGTGGAAATATGGACTGCAATAAGATAGTTAAAGGCAGTAGGCTATATTTTCCAGTAAATGTAGAAGGAGCACTTTTCCAACTTGGAGATCTCCATGCTCGTATGGGTGATGGAGAAATTGCTGGATCTGGTGTTGAGATTCCAGGAAAGGTTAAAGTGAAACTTGATATAATAGAAGATCTTGAAATCCAATGGCCAATACTTGAAACTGAAGATATGTGGTATGCGATAGGAAGTGATGAAGAGTTTGAGAAAGCCTTACATTATGCTTCTAAACAAATACAAGACTTAGTTTGCAAGGCTTATGGCTGGGACAAGACGGATGCTTATCTTTATATGTCGGCAGTAGGTTCTTTTGAAATCTGTCAAGGATGTAAACCATCTGATCTGCCAGTGGCTATTCGTTTTGGAGTTCCTAAAGTAGCAGAAAAACCAAGACTTATTGAATATAAATAATATTATAAAGGACCTCTACGCTTGTAGAGGCTTTTTATTTGACAATTTGTTCATTTACTTATAAAATATCATTAGGAATATATATAAAAACTTAGGAGTGATATTTTGGATAGATATAAAGAAGCTAAAAGTTTAATAGATAATGCTAAAGATATAATTGTTTTAACAGGCAAAGGAATGTCTGCTGAATCCGGTGTTAAGGATTATAAATCCCAATATGGTTATATTCATACTAATAATGATACGGCTTACCATCCTACAGAAATACTTTCAAAAGTTTTTTTCTATAATAAGACAGATATGTTTTATGATTATTTAAAAAAATATTTGAATATAGATGGTATTGTCCCAAATGAAGGACATAAATTGCTTGTAGAATTAGAAAAGAATAAAAAAATTACTATTTTAACTGAAAACATAGACTCACTTCATCAGCAAGCAGGAAGTGTAAATATAATAGAACTTCAGGGAAATATGAAAAACACACATTGTACTGATTGCAGTAAAGAAAAAACATTGGAAGAAGTATTTGAAGATGGATCTAAGTGTGAATGTGGTGGGCTATATAAGTCAGATATGGTATTATATGGAGAAAATCTTCCCCATATCAAGGAAACTTTAAAAAGAGTAGAGAAAGCAGATCTTTTGATTGTTTTAGGTAGTTCTGTAATGCTTCAACCAGTAGCAAGCATACCAGTTGCTTATGGATATGGGAAAAAACCTATAATAATTATAAACGAAGCTCAAACTTTTCTAACTGGAGTCGACAAGGTTATTGAGTTCAATGGAAATATAGCAGAAACCTTAACAAAGATACTGAAAGAAGATTAGAAATCTATTAAATAAAAATATGGAGTGATAATATGTCAAGTTTACCAAATTGTCCAAAATGTGGTTCAGAATATACATATCAAGATATGCATTTGTTTATATGTCCTGAGTGTGCCAATGAATGGACAGCTCTTTCTGAAGAGGAAAAGATGATAAAGGACTCTAACGGCAATCCACTTCAAGATGGTGATGATGTAATAGTTATAAAAGATTTAAAAGTTAAGGGTAGTTCCAATCCAATAAAACAGGGGACAAAAGTTAAATCTATAAGACTTGTAGAAGATGCTAGCGATGGACATGATATAGACTGTAAAGTGGATGGCTTTGGAGCCATGAAACTAAAATCAGAGTTTGTAAAAAAAGTATAGAAATAAAAACAGTAAAATAATATAAGTTATATAATAAAGCTATTACCTTGGGCTATAAAAAATAGGGGGACAAGATGCTTAAAAACTATATGGAGATCTTATCAGAAGAGGTATTAAAGGACTTACTTAAAAAACATGAATTAAAATGCAGCTGTGAAAGGTGTATGGAAGACATAAAGGCTATTGCACTTAACAATTTAAAGCCTATGTATGTGGTAACTGAAAAGGGGATATTATATAGTAGGTTGGAGGATATGGGTATTCAGTTTAAAGCAGATATAATCAGTGCGCTGATGATGGCAATAGGAAAAGTAGAAAAGCATCCTAATCATTAAAAAATTTGAGATTACAGCTTAAGTTTTTAGGAGGACATTTATGGAATTTAGAAAGGCTAGAAAATCAGATGTAAAAGAAATAATGACTATAATAAATATGGCTAAAACTTATCTTAAAGAAGAAGAGATAGACCAATGGCAAAATGGTTATCCAAATGGAGATGTAATAGAAAGAGATATAGATGATGGGCATTCCTATGTCTTAATAGATGATGATAGGGTAGTTGGAACTACATATTTAAGTTTTGATGGAGAAGAACTCTATAGGACCATACATGGAGGTCAATGGTTGACAGATGGAGACTATGGGGTTATACATAGAATTGCTGTGGACAGAGAGCTTAAAAGAAAAGGTTTAGCTAGTAGAATTATAAGAGAAGTAGAAGATAGATGTATAGAAAGAAATATAAAAAGTATAAAGATAGATACACATAGAAAAAATATAGTTATGCAAAACTTTTTAAAGAAGAATGGCTTTAAATATTGTGGTATTATTTATTTGAGCGATGGAGACGAAAGACTTGCTTTTGAAAAACTATTATAGAATAAAAAAATGTGCTGAATTCATTCGGCACATTTTTTTATGATTATTTTTTCTTCTTAAGTGCTACATATCCCATACCACTTACTATTGCTAAAGACATGAAAGGTAACATACCAAGTGAACCAGTTTTTGGAACATCTTCTGCAGCTGCATCTTCAGCTTTTGGTAAAAGAACTTTGTCTATTACGTGAATAACTCCGTTTGAAGCTTCTATATCAGCTGTAGTAACTTTAGAATCATTTATCTTAACTCCATCTGATAAATCTACTTTTACAGTAGATCCTTGAACTGTTGCAGGCATCATGCCATCTGTTAAATCTGTACTCATGACCTTACCAGATACTACATGATAAAGTAATATATCTTTTAAATCAGCTCTAGCAAGTAATTCTTCTGCTGTTATATCTAATTCTTTTAAAAGTAATTCAAATGCTGCGTTAGTAGGTGCGAATACAGTAAATGGACCGTCACCTTTGAGAGTATCAACTAATTCTGCTTTTTTTAGAGCTTGAACAAGTATACTAAATTGTTCATCATCAGAAGCGATATCTACTAAATCTTTATCTGCTGCATTAGCAACTAGTGGTGTTACAATCAGCATAAATACAATTAGAAACGATAATATTTTTTTCATTTGTAATCCTCCTTTTTTAGAAACAGTTTAAACTAATAATATAAATAATTGTTGATACTTTAAAATTACCCAGAGAAAATGCATTTCAAACACAAATTAAATGAATATTTAATTTATTGAGAATATTGAAAAAGGGTATATATTTAAAAGGTGATAAATATGAAAAAAGTTAGAATATTTTTACTAGTGATATTTATATTTTCTATATCTATGATATTTTTCCAACTATTGGACAAGGTGAAATCTGAAAAGATAAATGAGGATTTAGGAAAAGTATATTATAGTGATGGAAAAGATGAAGAACTTATAGAACTTATAGAAGTTGAAGATGAAACTATAAACGAGAAGTCTCCTAGTAAAATTATAAATGAACCCAAAATAGTATTAGATGAATTTAAAGTTTTGCTCGAAAAAAACAAAAATACAGTTGGATGGTTAAAGATAGACAATACAAATATAGACTATCCAGTAGTTCAAGGAAATGATAATGACTTTTATTTAAATCATGATTTTTATGATAATAAAAACAGTCAAGGTTCTATTTTTATGGATTTTAGAAATAGAATAGATTTAGATGACAAACACACCATAATATATGGTCACCATATGAAAAATAGAACAATGTTTAATGATCTTAATTTTTTTAAAGATGAAGATTTTTTAAAGAAAAATAAAACTTTTACTATGAAATCTTTATATAGAGAGCACCGATATGAAATATTTTCTACCCACATATATGAAAATGATCCATATATAATAAAAACAAGATTTAATAATGAAGAATTTCCAATATTTTTAGAGCTTATAGAAGAAAAAGCAGAATATAATACAAATGTGGATCTTATGCAAAATGATAAAATATTGACACTTATAACTTGTGCCTATGATTTCAAAGATGCAAGATATATAGTTCATGCTAAAAAAATCTCTTAGGGAAGGAAATATTGGTATATTTTCATACTATTATAGAGAGTAAAAAACGTTTTTTTTCTTAAAACTTCTTGACATATTATTGTTTACTTGCTAATATCAATGTATAATATAAATATCGAAAATGACTCATATAGTTCTCATAATAAGGTTGGGAAGATTCTACAAGTGACCGATAATCACTTACTATGAGTGAAAGTGCGTCTAGGGCTCCTTAAAAGATATGCTTAAGGTCCAAGCGTCGCAGATGCTTTTAAAAGAGAAAAAGCATTACACCGAAGGGGTAAAAGCCCAGGCGGGTAGGTTTCACTTAAAAAACCTATCCGCCTGGGCTTGATTTTTTGAGGTTTTATTTATATTAATATAAATTTTAGGAGGTAAGTTAGTGGAAAACTTTTTTAAACTCAAGGAAAATAGTACAGATGTAAAAACTGAGATTATAGCTGGTATTACGACCTTTATGACAATGGCCTATATATTAGCTGTAAACCCACTTATTCTATCTGATACAGGAATGGATGCAGGTGGAGTTTTTACTGCTACTGCTATTTCAGCATCTTTTGCAACCCTTATTATGGCCCTATATGCAAAGTATCCTTTTGCACTGGCACCAGGCATGGGACTCAATGCGTTTTTCGCTTATTCAGTAGTTTTAGGAAAAATGGACAAAACCTGGCAGTTTGCACTTACAGCAGTACTTATTGAAGGAATTATATTTATAATCTTATCTTTTTTCAATGTAAGAGAAGCAGTATTTAACAGTATCCCAAAAAATCTTAAAAATGCAGTATCTGTAGGTATAGGTCTTTTTATAGCATTTATAGGGCTTGAAGGTGCTGGGATTGTAGAAATTGGAGATGGAACTCCTTTAGTGCTTGGAAATATAGCTAGTGGTGGTCCAATCATAGCCTTTGTGGGAATATTAATCATAGCATTTTTACTTGCTAAGAATATAAAAGGGGCTCTTCTCATAGGTATAATAGTTTCAACTCTTATAGGTATACCTCTTGGAGTAACTATATTACCTGAAAGCTTTAATACAATAGTAAGTCTTCCACCTTCTATAAAAAATGTGGCTTTTCAGTTTGTAGGTATGAAAGAGATATTTTCTCTGGAAATGGTAATAGTAGTCTTTACATTTTTATTTGTAGATATATTTGATACAGTAGGAACTCTTGCAGGTGTTGCGTCTAAGGCTGATATGTTAGATGAAGATGGAAAACTACCAAGAGTAGAAAAAGCTCTTATGGCAGATGCAGTGGGAACTATTGCAGGAGCTTGTCTTGGGACTTCAACGGTTACAACTTATGTAGAGTCAGCATCAGGAGTTGCAGAAGGTGGTAGAACAGGCTTAACAGCTCTTTCAGCATCAGCTATGTTTGCAATAGCACTTTTCTTTGCACCCTTATTTACTATGATACCATCGGCAGCTACAGCTCCTGCACTTATAACGGTGGGGCTCTTTATGATGAGTCCTATTAAAGAGATAGAGTTTGAGGATCCAACTGACGGAATACCAGCTTTCTTAACTATTATTATGATGCCGCTTGCTTATTCTATAGCTGAGGGTATAGTTTTTGGAATGATTTCATATGTGGCTTTAAAAGCTATAACAGGTAAATTTAAAGATGTTTCACTTACCATGTGGATACTTGGGATACTATTCTTAATAAGAATATTTATAGATCCAATAATGTCATTGATAAGAATTATATTTATGTAAGGAGGACGATGGAATGAAATTACTTTATAAAGGTAAGACTAAAGATGTATATGAATTAGATCAACAAAGGGTAGTATTAAAATTCAAAGACGATGTAACAGGAGCTGATGGAAAGTTTGATCCAGGAGCTAATACAGTAGGTCTTAGTATAGATGGAATAGGACAATCTGGGCTTAGAGTTACTAGATACTTCTTTGAAAAATTAAACCATTTAAATATTCCTACTCATTTCTTAGATGCAGATATAGAAGAAAATACTATGACAGTATTAAAAGCGAGTAGCTTTGGTAAAGGTGTAGAGGTTATATGTAGGTATAGAGCGGTTGGAAGCTTTATAAGAAGATATGGACTTTATGCTGAGGAAGGAGATCCTCTTGATTCTTATGTAGAGTTTACCCTTAAAGATGATGATAGAAATGATCCACTTATCACAAAAGATGCATTAGATATGTTGGGCATCTTGAGCAAAGATGAGTATGATGAAATTGAAGGACTTACTAAAGAAATTTGTAAAATAATAAAAGATGAATTAGCCGAGAAAGATTTAGAATTATATGACATAAAATTAGAATTTGGCAGGGTAGGTGAAGATGGACATATTGCTTTAATAGATGAACTATCTGGTGGCAATATGAGAGTTTATAGAGGCAAGGATTATATAGAACCATTTGATTTAGAAAAAATTATATTAAATAAATAATAAAGCTCATATAGGTTTGATAGTAGAATTTTGTTTTAGACAAATAGCTATAAATTATAATATGAGTGAAAGTGCGCCTAGGGTTCCGAAAGGATTTTCCTTTGCTGGTCCAAGCGGCGCAGATGCTTAAAAGCATTACACCGTAGGGATAAAAGCCCAGATGGGTAGGTTTCACTTAAAAAGACCTATCTGTCTGGGCTTTTATCTTTTAAAGGAGGATTATATTAAATGGAGAGATTATTTATCGAAAAGAAAAAAGGGGTAAATGTTGAAAGAGAAGAACTTCTAAAAGAATTTAGAGGTTATTTAGAGATTGACGGACTAGAGGATCTAAGAACTATCGATCTATATGATTTACTTGGCGCTAGTAAAGAAGAAAAGGATGTCATATTAAAAGAGATTATACTGGATCCATTTACAGACATCTACACCGATAGATTAGAAATTGAAGATGGAGAACTTGCATTTAGAATAAAAGATTTAAAAGGACAGTTCAATAAAAGAGAATATTTTACAAATGAGTTTATAGAGAGAATCTTCCCTGATAAAGATATTAAAGTAAAGCATTCTAAGATAATAGTTGTTAAAGGGATAGATGAAAAAGCACTTGAAACTATAAAAGAATACTATATAAATCCTATCGAATTTAAAGAAGTTTCTATGGACTATAAAAGTGCTGAAAATGAAGAAGATAAAGCAAAGGGAATTGAATGGGTGGATGGATTTATAGACTTAAACAAAGAAGGTATGGAAGAATTTAAGGAAAATGCTGGAATAGGAATGGATATATATGATCTGCTTTTCATAAGAGACTATTTTAAAAAAGAAGAAAGAGATCCAAGCCTTACAGAAATAAAACTTATAGACACATATTGGTCTGATCACTGTAGACATACTACTTTTATGACTAGAATCAACGATATTGAAATAGAAGATGGAGACTACAAGGAACTCTTTGAAAGAGAGATAAAGAACTATCTAGAATCTAGAGACTATACTTATGGAGAAAGAGAAAAACCAGTAAGTCTTATGGACCTTGGGACTATAAATATGAAGGAGTTAACAAAAAAAGGTCTTTTAGATGATAAAGAAATTTCAGATGAAATAAATGCTGCATCTATAGAGATAGATGTAGATGTTGATGGTAAGACCGAAAGATGGCTTCTTATGTTTAAAAATGAAACTCACAATCATCCTACTGAGATGGAACCTTTTGGAGGAGCTGCAACTTGTCTTGGAGGAGCTATAAGAGATCCACTTTCAGGACGTGCATATGTCTACCAAGCTATGAGAATAACAGGTTCAGGAGATCCTAGAAAGCCTTTTGAAGAAACTTTAAAGGGGAAACTTCCTCAAAGAAAAATAACTAGAACTGCTATGAAGGGATACAGTTCTTATGGAAATGAGATAGGAGCTAGTACTGGATTTGTAAGAGAAATATATGATGAGGGATTTGTGGCGAAAAGAATGGAATGTGGTGCATTGGTTGCCGCAGCGCCAAAAGAAAATGTATATAGAGGTAAAGCAGAAGCAGGAGATGTAATAATATTAGTAGGTGGTAGAACTGGAAAAGATGGTCTTGGAGGAGCAGTTGGTTCTTCAAAGCAACACTCTGAGGAATCATTGGATGAAGGTGGAGCAGAGGTTCAAAAGGGAAATCCTTCACTTGAGAGAAAGATAATAAGACTTTTTAGAAAACCACAAGTATCAAAGATTATAAAAGTATGTAATGACTTTGGCGCAGGTGGAGTAGGAGTTGCTATAGGAGAACTTGCTGATGGGCTAGTGGTAGAACTTGACAAAGTTCCTTTAAAGTATCCAGGTCTTAGCCCTACTGAAATTACTCTTTCAGAATCTCAAGAGAGAATGGCTTGTCTATTAGATAAAAAAGATGTAGAAAAATTCTTAGAAGCTGCAAAAGCTGAAGATTTAGAGGCTACTATAGTTGCTAAAGTAACTGAAGAGCCAATATTAAAGTTTGTCTATAATGGTCAAACAGTTGTAGAAATTAAGAGAGAGTTTTTAGATACAAATGGTGTAGAAAAAGATATAGATATAAAACTATTAAACCCTAAAGCCAATATAGAAGAAAGATCAGAAAAAAACTTAGAAGACAGGATAAGAGAGACTCTAAGTGATTTAAATATTGCATCTCAAAAAGGGCTTGTAGAAAATTTTGACAGCACTGTAAGTGGTGAAGCAGTTCTTATGCCTTATGGTGGAAAGTATATGCTATCTCCAAGTGAAGGAATGGTAAGTAAGATACCTGTGCTAGATGGTGAAACTACTACAACTTCAATTATGACCTTTGGATATGACCCTAGCATTTCAAAATGGAGTCCATTTCATGGAGGATACTATGCAGTTATAGAATCACTAGCTAAAGTAGTAGCTCTTGGTGGAACTTATAAAGGGGTTAGGCTTAGTTTTCAAGAGTACTTTGAAAGACTGGGAATGGATAAGGCCAAATGGGGCAAGCCTTTCCTGTCACTTCTTGGAGCCTTTTCTGTTCAAAAAGATCTGGACATAGCTGCTATTGGTGGAAAAGATAGTATGAGTGGAACATTTGAAGATATAGATGTACCACCAACTCTTATCAGTTTTGCTGTTACAAGTGAAAACATAAAAAACATAATTACAAGTGAATTTAAAGAAGTAGATAGTAGAGTTGTCTTAATAGATTTAGAGCGTGATAAAGACGGTCTTATAGATACAAAAGAGATGATGGAAAAATACGATAAGATTTATGAATTGAATAAAAAAGGCTTAATAATTTCAGCTAGCAGTGTAAAAAAAGGTGGAGTTATGAGAAGTATATTAGAGATGAGCTTTGGAAATAAAATAGGCTTTAAATGTAAAGATTTAGAGATAGAAGAACTTTTCAAATCGAAATATGGTTCTATAGTTTTAGAGTTAAAAGATGATGTAAGTGTAGATGAACTTGGAGAATTTACTCTTCTCGGAAAGACAATAGCTGAATCAAATATAGTTGTAGATGAAGTAAATCTAGAGATAGATAGTTTAATAGAAGATTGGATGAAGCCACTTGAAGAGGTATTCCCAAGAATAAAGGGTAAATTGGAAAAAGAAAAAGAGTATCCTAATAACAATGATATAAGGATAAGAAAGGGTTTGAAAATCATAAAACCTAAGGTTTTAATTCCAATTTTGACGGGAACTCATGGAGAATACACACTTGGCAGAAGTTTTGAGCAAGCTGGGGGAGATGTAGAAGAATTTGTATTTAAGTTATTAAAGCCTGGCGACTTTAAACAATCATTATTAGACTTTAAAGAAAAGATCAGAACTAGTCAGATCCTTGCCCTTCCTCATGGAGTAGTGTTTGGTGGAGAGCCAGGAGGCGGCGGAAAGCTTTTAAAATATATCCTAGGAACTCCAGAAATAAAAGAAGAGATGGATAGATTCTTAAACAATACTGATGGACTTATACTTGGAATTGGGGAGGGCTTTCAAACGCTTCTACGTTCAGGACTTATAGTAGATGGTCATGCAGTACTTGCAGCAAACAAAGAAGGTGGATTTGTATCTACTTTTTCAGATATAGAAGTAAAAAGCAGCACATCACCTTGGTTTAATGCTATGAAGAAAGGCGATATCTATACGGCACCTATAGGAACTTATGAAGGAAGGCTTATCCTAGGCGAAAATGTTAAAGTAGATGAAAGCCAAATAGCTACAAAGTTTGTAGAGAAAAATCCTACGGGCTCTGAAAGCAATATCGAAAGTTTGACAAGTTTCGATGGAAGAATACTTGGAACTATTGCAAGTATAGACAGAATGGATGAAGGTTTATATAAAAACATAGATATAAAAGGTCAGGCAAAGATATTTGAATCTGGTATTAAATATTTTGATTAGGAGATGAATAGAAAATGAAAGTAAGTATAATAATGGGAAGTATTTCAGATGAAAAAATAGCTAAAAAAAGCATAGATATACTAAAGAAGTTTGATGTGCCTTACGAAGTAGAGGTTATATCAGCTCATAGAACACCACAGAGGGCATTAGAATTTACGCAAAATGCAGAAGAAAATGGAACAGAAGTAATAATAGCAATAGCTGGAAAAGCGGCTCACCTTGCAGGAGTACTAGCAGGTCTTAGTACTCTCCCGGTTATAGGAATACCAGCAAAGTCTAGTACAATGGATGGACTAGACTCCCTGCTTTCAGTAGTACAGATGCCTAAGGGTGTTCCAGTTGCTACAGTGGCAATAGATGGTGGAGAAAATGCAGCGCTTCTTGCTATACAGATGCTTTCTCTTAAGTACGATGATTTAAAAGATAAATTAAAAGATTATAAAGTAGAGATGGCAAAAGGCGTAGAAGAGATGAATAAATCTTTAAACCTATAAGGAGGAAAACTTTTGAGTGGAGTAATAGGAATTTATGGTAAAAATGTAGAGAAGATTTCTCAGATGATGTATTACGGCTTATATGCTCTTCAACACAGAGGACAGGTAAGTACAGGGATGGCCATAAACAATAATGGTTTTATTGACTACTATAAAGACATGGGTCTTGTAAACGAGGTATATAAAAAAGAAACACTTGATAGTTTAATTGGAAACATAGGTATAGGGCATGTTAGATATGCCTTTTCTAGTGAAAAACTAGATAAAAAAAATATAGAGCCACTAGTTGTAGGTTATAGAAATGGTGCACTAGCAATAGCCCATGATGGAAATCTTGCAAATTATGATGAATTAAGAGATTCTCTTGAAGAAGTAGGGACTATATTTCAGACGGAACTCAATTCAGAAGTAATAGCAAATCTTATAGCTAGAACTTCTAAAACAGACATAGTTGAAAGCATAAGAGAAGTTTTAGAAAAAATAGAAGGATCATATTCATTAGTTATAATGACAAATGATAAACTTATAGGTGCAAGAGATGCATATGGTGTAAAACCTCTATCTCTTGCAAAATCAGGAGATGAATATATTATATCTTCTGAAACCTGTGCCTTTGATACTCTTGGAGCAGAATTTATAAGAGATATAGCTCCAGGTGAAACTATAATTATAGATGAAAATGGTATAGAGAGTATATTTAAAAAAGAAGTGCCTAGGAGCTCTTGTTTATTTGAATCAATTTATTTTGCTAGACCAGATAGTCTTAAAGATGGAGAAAGCATATATCTCTCTAGAATAGAGATGGGAAAAACCTTATTTAAAGAAGCACCGGTTGATGCAGACATAGTAATAGGTGCTCCTGATTCTGGAATTATAGGGGCTATAGGTTACGCAGAGGCTTCTAAGATTCCATATGCAGAAGGTCTTATAAAAAATAGATATGTTGGAAGAACCTTTATAAGTCCAACAAAAGAATTGCGTGAACAAGGAGTTAGAATAAAGTTAAATGCATTGAAAGAAAACATAAGAGGAAAAAGAGTAATATTAGTAGATGATTCAATAGTAAGAGGAACTACTATGAAAAGAACAGTACAGATGCTTAAAGATGCAGGTGCCAAGGAAGTTCATGTAAGAATAGCTTCTGCAGCAGTTACAAACACCTGTTATCTTGGAATGGACACACCAGATGAAGAAAATCTAATAGCTGCAAACTATACAGCAGAAGAAATAAGAGAAATGATAGGAGCAGATTCATTTTATCATCTATCTTTAGAAGGAATGTTAGAATCTGTAGGAAATAGAGGATTTTGTACGGGATGCTTTACGGGGAATTATCCAATAAGAAAGGGTGAGAAAAAATGTCTTTAACATATAAAGATTCGGGAGTAGATAAAGAAGCAGGTTATAAGCAAGTACAGCTTATAAAAAGTTCTATTAAAAAAACTCATTCAGATAATGTACTATCTAGCATAGGAGGTTTTTCGGGACTTTTTAAACTAGATATGGAGGGAATGAAAGAGCCAGTACTTGTTTCTGGTACTGATGGAGTAGGTACTAAACTTAAACTTGCTTTTATGATGGATAAACACAACACAGTAGGGGAAGATCTAGTAGCTATGTGTGCAAATGACATACTTTGTCAGGGCGCTAAGCCTCTGTTTTTCCTAGACTATATAGGTACTGGAAAATTGAAACCGGAAAAAATGGCTGAAGTTGTAGAAGGTGTTGCAAATGGATGTATAAAAGCGGGATGTGCTCTTATAGGCGGAGAAACTGCTGAGATGCCAGGTTTCTATCAAGAGGGTGAATATGATCTAGCTGGTTTTTGTGTTGGTGTTGTAGATAGGGAAAATATAATTGATGGAAGTGGTATAAAAGAAGGAGATACTATTTTAGCTCTTCCTTCAAGCGGAATTCACAGCAATGGATATTCTCTTGTCAGAAAAATAGTCTTTGAAAAGGCTAATATAGATATAGATAAAACTATAGAAGGACTAGATACTACTGTGGGAGAGGAGCTTTTAAAGCCAACTCGTATATATATAGACCCAGTTTTAGATTTAGTGAAAAACTTTCATATAAAGGGACTTGCTCATATAACAGGTGGTGGTTTTTATGAAAACATACCTAGAGTTCTTCCGCAAGGACTTTCAGCACATATAGATCTCGATGTTATAGATACCCCTGAGATATTTCATCTACTAAAAAAATGGGGTAACTTAGATGAAAAAGAAATGTATTCTACTTTTAACATGGGTGTGGGGATGATAGTAGTAGTCTCTAAAGAAGAAGCTCCAAAGGTAGAAGAGTTTTTAAAAGAAAGAAATGAAAAGATATACAATCTAGGAACGGTTAAAAAAGGTGATGAAGGAGTAGTGGTATGCTAAAGATAGGGATTCTTATCTCTGGAGGAGGAACAAATCTTCAAGCTCTAATAGATAGCACTCTTAATAAGGAAATAGACGGAAAGATAGAGCTTATAATTTCAAATAAGGATAGCTTCGGTCTTAAAAGAGGAGAGGCAGCTGGAATAGACAGTCTTTTTATAGATTCCAAAGACTTTGAGAGTGAAGAACTATACAATCAAAGATTGATAGAAGAATTTGAAAAAAGAGATATAGATTTAATAGTTTTAGCAGGATATCTAAAGATACTTTCTAAAGATTTTATAAAAGCTTTTGAAAATAGAATAATAAATATCCATCCTTCATTGATTCCTTTGTTTTGTGGAGATGGATATTATGGTCAAAGAGTACACGAGGCAGTTTTAAGTTCTGGTGTAAAAGAAACTGGTGCAACAGTTCACTTTGTAGATGAGGGGGTCGATACTGGACCTATAATCTTACAAAGAAAGGTAAGGGTAGAAAAAAATGATACTGTTGAGAGTTTACAAGCTAAAGTACTAGAGATAGAGCATAGGATAATAGTAGAAGGCGTAAAACTTTTTTCCGAAGGGAAATTACAAGTAGAAAACAATAAAATTATAAATAGGAGTGGAAAAATGAAAAGAGCACTTATAAGCGTTTATGATAAAGAGGGAATAGTAGATTTTGCTAGAGGTCTTGAAGTTTTAAACTGGGAAATAATTTCTACTGGAGGAAGTTTTAAAAAGTTGAAAGAAGCAGGTATAAGTGTTATAGAAGTTGATGATATAACAGGTTTCCCTGAAATACTTGGAGGCAGAGTTAAGACTTTAAACCCACTTATTCATGGAGGTATTCTATACAAGAGAGATGATGAAGACCATAAAAAAACAATAAAAGATATGAATATAGGCTCTATAGATATGGTAGTAAACAATCTATATCCCTTTGAAGATATGTTAAAGAAAAATTCTTCAGAAGACGATATGATAGAAAACATAGATATAGGTGGACCTTCTATGATAAGAGCAGCTGCCAAAAACTATAAAGATGTGATGGTAGTAACGGATCCTGAAGATTATGAAGAAATAGTGGATAGACTTAGAATGGACAATATAGACAATGTATTTAAAAGAAGTCTAGCTAAAAAAGCCTTTAATTATACTGCTTATTACGATTCACTTATATCTGCTTATTTTAATAGATTAGATGAAGATAAGTTTCCGGAGAGATTTACACTTACATTTAAAAGAAATAGTGAGCTAAGATATGGAGAAAACCCTCATCAAGAAGCTGCATTTTATGAAGAAATTGGAGATGTAGAAGGAACTCTGTCTTCTTTAAAACAACTTCACGGAAAAGAACTTTCATTTAATAATATAAATGATTCAAATGGAGCATTAAAGATATTAAAAGAGTTTGATGAACCGACAATAGTTGGAGTAAAACATGCAAATCCTTCTGGAATAGGAAGTGCTGAAACGATATTTGAAGCATTTAAAAAGATGTATGAATGTGATAGTACATCTATATTTGGAGGAATAATAGCATCCAATGGTGAAATAGATAAAGATACAGCTGAGATGATAGGCGATATATTTATAGAAGTTGTTCTAGCTCCTTCATATTCTAAGGAAGCTATGGAAGTATTGACTAAAAAGAAAAATATTAGAATTATTGAAATAGATAATATTACAAGAAATAAATATGATGAGCTAGATATGAAAAAGACTATTGGTGGACTTTTGGTTCAAGAGAGAGATGAAATTTTATTAGATGAATATAAGATAGTGACTAAGAGACAACCTAGTAAAGAAGAATTAGAAGATCTTTTATTTAGTTTTAAGGCTGTAAAACATATCAATTCAAATGGAGTAGTTGTAGTTAAAGACAAAGCGACTCTTGGTTTTGGCTTAGGCGAAGTAAATAGATATTGGGCAACTGGAAATGCTATAGAAAGAAGTGGAGATAAAATAGTTGGAAGTGTACTTGCATCAGATGGGTTTTTCCCTTTTAAAGACTCTATAGAAGTTCTTGGAAAAGCAGGAGTTAAGGCTATAATTCAACCAGGGGGCTCTATAAAAGATGCTGAAGTTATAGAAGAAGCAGATAAATATGGTATAGCTATGATATTTACTGGAGTAAGACATTTCAAACATTAGAAGGGTGGATAAGCTTATGAAGATATTGGTAATAGGTAATGGTGGAAGAGAACATGCTCTTTGTTGGAAAATAGCTCAGTCAAATATGCAAAGTGAAATATTTTGTGCCCCTGGAAATGGTGGAACATTAGAAGTAGCAAAGAATGTAGATATAGCAGCAAATGATATAGATTCTCTACTAGAGTTTGCATTAAAAGAGAAAATAGACTTGACTATAGTGGGACCTGAAGAACCCTTAACTCTTGGAATAGTAGATAGATTTAAAGAAGAAGGACTTAAGATATTTGGGCCAGATAAAAAAGCAAGTCAGCTTGAAGGAAGTAAAGAATTTTCTAAAAAAATAATGGAAAAATATGATATACCTACTGCAAAGTATAAAACTTTTACAAGCTTTAAGGAAGCAAAAGAAGGCTTAAAAGAATTTTCCTATCCATTAGTTATAAAAGCAGATGGACTTTGCCTTGGTAAGGGTGTCTTTATATGTGAAACTGAGGAAAATGCAATAGAAGTTTTAAAAGATATTCTGGAAGATAGATGTTTTGGAGATGAAGGCGAAAAGATAATCATTGAAGAGTATTTAGTTGGAATAGAAGCATCATTGTTGTGCTTTGTATCGGGAAATGAATTGATAGCTATGGAAAGTGCTAAAGACCATAAAAAAATAGAAGAGGGAGAAAAAGGTTTAAACACGGGAGGAATAGGAGTTTTTTCGCCTAATGATGTCATTACAAAAGAGCTAGATGAAAAAATAAAAAAGAATATATTTAAAAAGATAAGTAGGGCTTTAAAAGAAGAATCCTTAGAATACGAAGGAATTCTTTTTATAGGTTTTATGATAGATGGAGACGATATAAAAGTCCTTGAATTCAATGTAAGATTTGGAGATCCAGAGACTGAAAGTGTACTTTTAAGGTTAAAAAGTGATTTAGTGGGTATACTTCTAAAGACAGTAGATAGAACAATAAAAGAAGAAGATCTAGTTTGGGATGACCAATCTTCAGTATGTGTAGTAACTACTTCTTTGGGTTATCCTTTAGAATATGAAAAGGGGTTTGAAATAAAAGGTCTAGAAACTTTAGATGATTCAATAGTAGTTTTTCATAATGGAACAAAGTATGAAGATGGTAAACTTTTGACCAATGGTGGTAGAGTTTTAACAGTTTCAGCTTTAGGAAAAGATGTAGAAAGCACTAGAGAAAAAGTATACAGTGAAATAAAAAAGATATACTATAAGAATATCTATTATAGAAAAGATATTGCAAAATAGTAAAAACAAGAAAAATCCTTTTAATATTTTAGCGCTTTATGGTATACTAGTGGGGAGTAGACGCTTTTATAGAAAGAATGACTAGAGAGATAGTAAGTATTCTTAAATTTAAAGGAGGAAACTAATTGAAAACAGATGTACAAATTGGACAAGAGGCTAAAATGCTTCATATCGACAAAATCGCAGAAAAATTAGGAATCGACGAGGGCTACCTATCACATTATGGAAAATATAAAGCAAAGGTATCTTTAGACTTAACTGAAGATAAAAAAGATACAAAAGATGGAAAACTTGTACTTGTAACTGCAATAAACCCAACACCAGCAGGTGAAGGAAAGACTACCACAAATATCGGTCTTTCAATGGGACTTGAAAAAATAGGTAAAAGAGCAATTACAGCACTGAGAGAACCTTCTCTTGGACCAAGCTTTGGTATCAAAGGTGGAGCAGCTGGTGGAGGGTACGCACAAGTAGTACCTATGGAGGATATAAACCTTCATTTTACAGGCGACTTTCATGCTATAACTGCAGCTCATAACCTTATTTCAGCTTTATTAGACAACCACCTACAACAAGGAAATAAACTTGGTATAGATAGTAGAAGGGTTGTTTGGAAGAGAGTATTAGATATGAATGATAGAGCTCTTAGGAACATAGTAGTAGGACTTGGAGGAAAGACAAACGGAGTGCCAAGAGAAGATGGATTTGATATAACCGTAGCGTCAGAGATAATGGCTATCTTTTGTTTAGCCCATGATCTTGAAGATCTTAAGGAAAGAGTAGGAGATATCATAGTTGCTTACAACTTTGATGGCGAGCCAGTAACTGCAAGAGATTTAAAAGCAGAAGGAGCAGTAGCACTTATAATGAAGGATGCTATGGCACCTAACCTTGTACAAACTCTTGAAAACACTCCTGCACTTATCCACGGTGGACCATTTGCAAATATTGCTCATGGGTGTAACTCACTGATAGCTACCAAAATGGCTTTAAAACTTGCAGATTATACTATAACTGAAGCAGGATTTGGAGCAGACCTTGGAGCTGAAAAGTTCTAT
>CAZRHX010000006.1:0-3331 GCA_964599855.1 uncultured Tissierella sp.
CCCGTTGTTGGGTCTGTCAAAACCGATATATAAGGTATAGCCTTTTCCTTTAATCTACCCAGAGCTGCTGAAGTCTTAGCCATCTGCATAAGGGAAAGTATTCCCTCTTGCATTCTAGCTCCTCCAGAGGCCGCAAAGATTATGATCGGCAAGTTTTTTTCCTCTGCCTTTTCTATAGCCCTTGTTATTTTTTCTCCTACTACAGAGCCCATACTTCCCATCATAAAATTAGGATTCATAGCACATATGATTATTTTTCTACCATCTAGGTCTCCCTCACCTGTTAGTACAGCTTCACTTTCACCAGATTTATCCTCTGCTATCTTTATTTTTTCCATATAATCAGGAAAATCTAAGGGATTTATAGTCTTTAGGTTTAGATCATATTCTAAAAACGTTTCTCTATCTATTATAGTCTCTATTCTTTCTCTAGCACTTAGTCTAGAATCCTTAAGCTTATCATGAGAAGTAATCTCTTCTACTTGCTTTACTTCTTTCTTTTTCTCTTTGATCTCCAAGGGTTTTTCTTTATATTCTTTGTTTTCCACGCCTATTTCAGCGTATTTCTTTCTATTAAAGAAATCCTTTAACATCTTCTACCTCCTAGTCCTCTTGCATAAATATCTCTTTTTCTATAAAGCCTGTATCTATTTCATTTCTTAAATATTTTTCATTGTTTAAAATAGTCTTTTGAAATTCTATATTTGTCTTTACACCCATAATGACCATTTCATCCAAGGCTCTTTTCATCCTGTTTATAGCCTCTTGTCTGGTCTTTCCCCATGTTATTATTTTCCCTATCATAGAATCATAAGTAGGTGGAATTGTATAGTCATTGTATATATGACTATCCACTCTAACACCATATCCTCCAGGTGCCACGTAATTTTCTATAGTTCCAGGTGATGGTCTAAAGTTTTTACTAGGGTCTTCTGCATTTATTCTACATTCTATAGCATGCCCATTTATCTTTATATCTTCTTGCTTAAGCTCTAGTTTTTTTCCAAAAGCCACATTTATCTGTTCTCTTATGAGATCTACTTCCATTATTTCTTCAGTTATAGGATGTTCTACTTGTATTCTGGTATTCATCTCTATAAAGTAGAAATTCTTATCTTTATCAAGTAAAAATTCAATAGTTCCAACACTTTCATATCCAACTGAACGAGCAGCTCTAAGAGCTGTATCTCCCATTCTTTTTCTCAAATCAGAATCTATGACACTGCAAGGAGCCTCTTCTAAAACTTTCTGATTTCTTCTTTGAAGCGAACAGTCTCTCTCTCCCAAGTGAATTATATTGCCATAACTATCTCCTAATATTTGAAACTCAATATGACGTGGATTTTCTATAAATCTTTCTATATACATAGAATCATCGTTAAATCCTATCTCTGATTCTGACTTTGCCATGTTAAACTTTTCTTTAAACTCTTCTTTATTTCGGACTATTCTAAGTCCACGTCCTCCTCCTCCACTAGAAGCCTTTACCATAAGTGGGAAGCCAACTTCCTTTGCTATTTCATATGCTTCTTCTACATCATTTGTAGCTCCT
Organism: uncultured Tissierella sp.; assembly: GCA_964599855.1. Classification (GTDB taxonomy): domain Bacteria; phylum Bacillota; class Clostridia; order Tissierellales; family Tissierellaceae; genus Tissierella_A. The sequence goes on from CAZRHX010000006.1 coordinate 1,553, forward strand.
TTAGAACCTGGTACTACTGGAACACCGGCTTCTATCATGGTCTTTCTAGCCATTGACTTATTTCCCATCATTTCCATGTGTAAGGTTTTAGGTCCTATAAACTTTATACCATTTTCATCACAAGCCTTTACAAAGTGGGTACTTTCAGATAGAAATCCATAGCCAGGATGAATAGCTTCAGCACCAGTTACAAGGGCTGCCGATATAATATTGTCTATATTTAAATAACTTTTTTGACTTTTACTAGGTCCTATACAAATAGATTCATCTGCCATATGAACATGAATAGAATCTTCATCTATTTCAGAATATACAGAGACTGTCTTTATACCCATTTCTTTACAAGTTCTTATAATCCTAACGGCTATTTCGCCTCTATTTGCAATTAGTATTTTTTTGAACATCTATATCCTCCTAAGCTTTAATAGAGCCTGACCATATTGAATTATATCTTCATCTTGCGCATATATTTCTACAACTTCTCCATCTGTTTCAGCCTCTATTTCATTCATGATCTTCATAGCTTCAACTATACAGAGAATATCTCCCTTTTCTACCTTTTGACCAATCTTTAAAAATGGCTCTGCAGTAGGACTAGAAGCTGAATAATAAACTCCTACTATGGGAGACTTAGCTATGAAAAAGTCTTCTTCATCTTCTCTAGTGTCTTCTTCTAAGCTTGATACTTCTTCTCTCTCATCATATATATTCTTATCATCATAAAGATACATATCATCAGAGCTAAAATTTCCTCTAGAATTTATTCTCTCAGTATTTTTATATATATTTATTTTTATATCATTTTCTTCTATTTCTACTTTTTCTATACTCGTCTTATCTATTGCCAGTATTAGATCTTTTATATCTTTTAAATCCATTCTTACACCTCCTTGATTTATATGTTTCTATATCTCAACTATTATATCATAATAGGGATAATTAAAACAATTGACTTTTAGCATAGAATCTATAATTTATCGTTTTTCTGCTAAATTATAAGCTTTAAACTCTAATTAATCCTTTTATAAGACTATATAATATTATATAATAAAAATATAAACACTACAACAATTAGTGAAGGAGGAGATTTTTATGAAAAGAAGGTTTTTATCATCTATATTCATTTCATTTATAGCAATTATAATATTATCATCTATCTCCTTTGCAGATAGTGATTTAAATATAAACAGATGGTTAGTCGATGCAAACTTACTTAAAAATGGAAGTTTAGAGATTTCAGAAGACATTAGCTTTAATTTTAATAGTCCTTATAATGTAGTATCTAGGGATATCGTCTTATCAAAAACCGATGGCATAAAAGACCTCTCTATAAGTGAAATAGTAGACGGAGAAGAAATCTCATATAAAAAAGTTCCAAAAGCTGAAGATGGTGATAAAAATAAATTCAAATTAGAAGAAAAAAATCAGAAGATGAATATCAAGATATTTTCTCCTTCAGAGAATGAAAATAAAACTTTTAGATTAAAATATACAATTAAAAATGTAGCTGTAAAGCATAGTGATACAGGTGAACTTTATTACAAGTTTTTAGGCAAAGAAAACGAAACCCATATAGATTATTTTTCTGTAAATTTAAATCTATCGGAATTTGAAAAAGATAATATAAATATCTTTACACATGGTTCTGAAGAAGGCAAAATTTATTTTTCAGATATGCTTATAAAATCCGAAGTAAGAGATCTTAGTTCTGGAGAATTTGTAGAAAACAGAATCTTATTTCCAATTGAATATATCTTTTTAAATAAAAACATAGGAGAA